>DQOE01000176.1 GCA_015658765.1 Verrucomicrobiota bacterium
CCTCCACCGCCGATCGTGGTGCCCCCGACCCCGCCGGTGGTCTCACCCATAGAATAACCGGCGGCTGATCGCAGTCTGTTTTCAACGGATAAATTTTTAGGAGCCCGGGCGATTGTCCGGGTTCTTTTTTTGTCGCGGCTCTGCTACGGTTCCGCGCGTGCGAACGGTCATTTATCCCGGCAGCTTCGACCCCCTGACCAACGGCCACCTGGATGTCATCCAGAGGGCGGCCCGTTTGTTTGACCGTGTGGTGGTGGCCGTGGCCCGCAACGGGAGCAAGCAGCCGCTGTTCTCCCCCGCCGAGCGAAAGACGCTAATCGAGCACTCCATCTCCGATCTGACCAATGTCACGGTGGACATCTTCGAGGGGTTGCTTGTGGAGTACGTGGAACAGCAGTCCGGCCACGCGGTGATCCGCGGGCTGCGGGCGTTGTCCGATTTTGAGTACGAGTTCCAAATGGCGCTGATGAACCGCCAACTCAACGAGCACATCGAGACGCTATTCATGATGCCGCGCGCCTCCTATTCCTTCCTCAGTTCACACTTGGTCAAGGAGATCGCCGGCTTGGGCGGGGATGTCTCCCCGTTTGTCACCCCCGAGGTGAAGGAAGCACTGGCGGCCAAGCTTGGCCAAGCGGGCGTAAATTGAACCCCCCGCCCGTGTGATTGTCAGATACCCCTGGCCAAGCGCGCCGCTGCCCAACCGTTGCCATGCCACTGCTCCTGAAAATTGAAACCCTGGCCAAGGGCCCCGTGCGCCTCAGGGGCGAGCTTGCGGTGGATGAGCTGCAAATGGAGTCGCTCGACGAGTTGATCGAGATCGGCGGGCCGCTGGAATACGACCTCACCGCGAAACGCGCCGGGGACAACATTTCCCTCCAAGGCCGCATGGGCATGCGCCTCAAGTGCGAGTGCGCCCGGTGCCTCCAGCCGTTCGAGTACCGGGTTGAATTGCCGGACTGGAGTTGCTTCCTCCCCCTCAGCGGGGAGGAAACGATCGAGTTAATCAACGATTCAGCAGACTTGACGCCTTATCTGCGCGAAGATACGTTCCTCGCTTTTCCGCAACATCCGTTGTGTGAATCGGGGTGCAACGAGTCCCCCCAGGCCGGTGTTGACGGGAAACCACCCACCCTCAAGCTGGCTTCCGGCAACCACAGTGAAGCCTCAGCCTGGGCCGAACTCGACCAGTTGGATTTAGAATAGAGGATACTTTTATGGCAGTACCAAAAATCAGGTCATCCAAGAGCCGCGTCCGTAAGCGACGGGCCAGCAACAGCAAGTTCCACCCGCCGCAGTTGGACAACTGTCCGCAGTGCGATCATCTGGGCTACCAACGCCACCGCGCCTGCCCCGAGTGCGGGCATTACAAGGGCAAACAAGTCATCAGCGTCGAGGTCGGCGCCTGATTCATCTCCAAATCCTGGCGCAACCAGCCGGGTCGCGCCTTTTTTTATGAGAATCGCGGCAGATGTCATGGGCGGAGACAGTGGTTGTGCTGTGATCATAGGCGGTCTGCTACAGGCGCTCGATCGGCACGACACCATCCAAACAATGTACCTCGTCGGCGACGAGGACACCATCCGCCCCGCGCTTGGCCAAGCAGGGCATCTCGCTCCGCGCATCAAGGTAATCCACTCGCCGGAGGTGCTCTCGATGGAGGAAAAGCCGGTCGAGGGATTGCGCCGCAAGAAAAAATGCTCCCTCGCCATGGCCACGGATCTGGTCAAGCACGGCCAGGCGGACGCAGTCCTCTCCGCAGGCAACACCGGCGGGATGGTCGCCGCAGCCAGCATCAAGCTGCGCACCCTGCCCGGCGTCGATCGCCCGGGCATCGCCACCGTGATGCCGACCAAGGCAGGTCACTTCGTCCTGCTCGACGCCGGGGCCAACGTCGAGGGGAAACCCCGGCACCTGATGCACTACGCCATCATGGGTGACATTTATGCGCGGGAAGTTCTCGGAATCAGCCGGCCGCGGGTGGGGCTGTTGAGCGTCGGCACCGAGGAGGCCAAGGGTAACGACCTTACGCTGGAGACGTTCAAGCTGTGCAGTGGACTCGACCTGAATTTCGTCGGCAACGTGGAGGGACACGACCTGTTCGGCGAGGAACTCGATGTCGTGGTCTGCAACGGCTTTGTCGGCAACATCGTCCTCAAGACCTGCGAGAGCCTGGCATTGCGCATGATGGGCTGGCTCAAGGATGAACTCACCGCCACACCCATCCGGAAACTCGGCGCAGCCCTCTCCAAAAATGCGTTTCGCTCCCTGAAAAACCGGATCGACACCGAAAACTACGGCGGCGCGCCGCTGCTCGGTGTGAACGGTGTCGTGACCATCTCGCATGGCTCATCCAGCGCCCGGGCTATCCGCAACGCCGTGCAACACACCGTCGAGGCGGTGGATCATCACATCAACGAGCACATCATAGCCGCCGTGGCCAATGCCAACGCCAAACTCACCCCGACTGAACCGGAACCAACCGCTGCCCAGGCATGACCAATCCCGACATCAAAAATCCCCGCGCCAAGCACGACTTTGTCGGACGCACCTGCTCCATTTCCGCCGTTGGTTCCTACGTGCCGGAAAAAGTGCTGACCAACGCCGATCTCGAGAAACTGGTGGACACAACCGACGAGTGGATCACCACGCGCACCGGCATACGGGAACGCCGCATCGCCGCTGACAACGAGTATACCTCCGACATGGCCACCCGCGCAGCGCAGCGCGCGCTTGAGCGGGCCGAGGTTGATCCGGCCGATGTCGAGCTGATCATCCTCGCCACCATCACGCCGGACATGCCCTTCCCCGCAACGGCCTGTCTTGTGCAGGAAAAACTCGGCGCACACAACGCGGCGGCGTTCGACATCGAGGCGGCCTGCTCCGGGTTCGTTTACGCGCTCGAGATCGGGCAGCAGTTCATCATGTCGCGCACGTACGACACCGTGCTGGTGATCGGCGCGGAGAAACTCTCCTCCATCGTGGACTGGGAGGATCGCAACACCTGCATCCTCTTCGGCGACGGCGCGGGTGCCGCCGTGCTGCAGAACCGCGAGAACACGCACGGCCTGCTGACCGCCTGCATGGGA
>DQOE01000079.1 GCA_015658765.1 Verrucomicrobiota bacterium
AAGTGCCCGATCAGGTCGTGGGTCAGCGGCCGCTCCTTCGGGGTGTCGTTCAGGAACATGCCGATCACGGCGCCCATGTTGTGCTCCACCTGAATAACGAACACCTTTTCCTCGTTCCCGATGAAGACAGCGCAGCCACTGTTCGCGGGAAGAATCCCTCGCACTTCAACCGATACTGCGTCCTGACTCATCGCCAAGACGGTAGCACCGCCCAAGCCAAAAACAAGCCCGGCTCACGCCGTAAAAATCACGCAGAACACTCGCCGGCCAAGCGCCGAACCACCTCTCCCGCCGCAGCAAAACCGAACGCCCCGGTCACGAATGTCGTCGCGCCGAAGCCCCGCTCACAATTGAGCTTGAGCGACGATGACGACTCCCCCGCTTCCCTGCGACTGGCGCACACCGTGCCATCCGTCTTCGGATAAACCGGCGGCTCCGGCGAGAAAACACACGGCACACCCATCCTCTTACCCTCCCTTGGAAAACCATGATCCCGGCGCAACTGCGCACGCACCTTGGAGAGCAGCGGATCGTTGGTGGACTTGGCCAAGTCGGCCACCGCCGCTCGCGTGCCATCGCGCCGTCCGCCCGCCGCGCCGCTGGTGATCACCGGGATGCCCCGCTCCCGACAGTCGGCGATGAGTCGTGCCTTGTTGCTGACATTGTCGATCGCGTCCACGACATAATCAAAGCCGTCCGCCAAGATTGCGCCGCTTGTTTTGTCGTTGAAAAACTCCGCGCGCGCCCTCACCCGACAGTCGGGGTTGATCGCCGCGACGCGCTTGGCCAACTCCTCCACCTTGAATTTGCCGAAGCCACCGTCAAGCGCCGGCAACTGCCGGTTCACATTCGTCACGCAGACCTCGTCTAGATCCACCAGCGTCAACCCCCCGACACCCGAACGTGCCAGCGCCTCGACCGTCCACGACCCCACGCCGCCCACGCCGACGACGCAGACATGCGCCTGGCCAAGCGCCCGCAACCCCGCCTCCCCATAAAGCCGGGCAATGCCCCCGAACCGGTCTGATTGTGTTTTGCCGATGCCCAAAACCCTTGAGAAAACTTCAAACTGCAACCGAATAATCAGCTACGCCCCTGCAACTCTTCGGTTGCTGTGAATGGCAGCCCGCGGTCTCCGTTAAATTGGCTTCGAAGGCGTCGGTCGCTGGAGCTGGCTTTGCGGCGGATGACCTCCGGGGCCACGAGATTGCCGGACTCGCGCCGCGCCCGGCGGCCCGCCAGCCAATCCTCAAAACTCATCACTCCCTGTTTAGGAATGCAGGGGACTTTCGACTCCAATTTCATCACTCACCTCCGCGACCAAGTGTTCGCAGACAACCAGGTTATCGTATTCCGGCAACGCCGCAAGCCGGCGCACTTCAGGCCAGTCCATTTCCAACTGCCCGCGCAATGCCACGGCCAAAAGTTTGCGGGCACAATCCCGCGCCTCTTCATTCGGGCTCGGGTACGTGGAAACCAAGACACGTTCGACCAACAAGTCTTCCGGCTGAAAAACCTGAACCAACCCGTACGGTCCAGCGATTTCGCGGCGCTGGGTCCGGGCAAAGTTCTCCACCGAGACTTTTCAATGTTGCGTCGGTCTCCGCGGCAATCTCTCTCAAAGCGGCTTGGATGGCCTCTTGTTCCACGCCGCGAAATTAAATCCTCCTCCCGGCCCAAGCGAGAGGAAAGCGTCTTGCGACGGGGGAGAGGCGGCTCTACTTTCCGGGCCTCATCACTTTGTCGCCATGAAACGTGTCTTTACCATTCTCGCCGCCGTCCTGCTTGGCTTCGCCCATGCCCAAGCCAAGCCGAATGTGTTGTTTATCGCCATCGACGATTTGAACGACTGGATCGGTGCGCTGGGCGGGCATCCGCAGGCCCGGACACCGAACCTCGATCGCCTGGCCAAGCGGGCCACCCTGTTCACCCGCGCCTACTGCCAGGCCCCGGCCTGCAACCCGTCGCGCGCGTCGCTGATGACCGGCATCCTGCCCTCGACCTCCGGCGTGTACCTGAACTCGCAGCCGTGGCGCGCCGCCATGCCGAACGCGGTCACGCTGCCGCAGCATTTCATGAAGCACGGCTACTGGGCCGGCGGCTCGGGCAAGATTTATCACGGGCCATTTCCCGATCCGCCATCGTGGAACCGCTACTGGCCCAGCCCGACGAAGAACAAGCCCAACGATCCGCAACCGGCAAAGCGCCCGGTCAACGGCATCCCCAAGGCGGCGCATTTCGACTGGGGGCCGGTCGATGTGGCGGACGAAAAAATGGGTGACCACCTGGTCGCCGACTGGGTGATCGGCCAGCTTGGCCGCAAGCGCGACAAGCCGTTCTTCCTCGCCTGCGGCATCTACCGGCCGCACCTGCCGTGGTACGTGCCGCAAAAATATTTTGACCTGTTCGACGCGGAAAAACTGACCCTACCCAACGTGCCGGATGACGACCTCGACGACATCCCTGCCGCCGGCGTGAAGATGGCCCAACCGCAGGGCGACCACGCGCGGGTGCTCAGGCACGAGCAGTGGCGCAAGGCAGTGCACGGGTATCTCGCCGCGACCGCCTTTGCCGACGCGCAGGTGGGCCGCGTGCTCGATGCGCTCGACAAAAGCGGCCAGGCTGACAACACCATCGTCGTGTTGTGGACTGATCACGGGTGGCATCTCGGCGAGAAAAAGCATTGGCGCAAGTTCACGCTGTGGGAGGAGTCCGCACGCACGCCGCTGATGTTTGTCGTGCCCAAGGGCTTGGCCAAGGCGCTGCCGGGCGGCACCCTCGCCGATGTGCGGGTGGACCGGCCAGTGGGGTTGATCGACATTTACCCGACACTACTCGACCTGTGCGGACTCGCGGCCAACCCGGCCAACGAGGGCCGGAGCCTCGCGCCGCTGCTTGCCGACAAAAATGCCAAGTGGCAGCGACCCGCCCTCACCACGCACGGGCGAAACAACCACGGGCTGCGCACCGCGCGCTGGCGTTACATCCGGTATGCCGACGGCAGCGAGGAATTGTACGACCACGAGGCCGACCCGAACGAGTGGCGCAACCTCGCCGATAACCCGAAACTGGCCAAGACAAAGAAGCGGCTGGCCAGGTGGCTGCCCAACACCAACGCCCCCAACGCCAAACAGCGGAAAAGGTGACGGAGCATTGGCCTGCGCTTGGCCAAGCGCGGGCGGGCTATTCCGGCGGCGGCGGGACGGGATAGGGTGGCAACGGCAGCAGAGGCGGTTCGCCGTTGTCGAAGATGATTTCGCCCGGTTCCTCCCCTTCCGTGAAGATTTCACTTTCCTCGAAAATGAACGCCTCGCCGACATCGTCGCCCACGGTCAAGGTCTTAATCACCGAAGCCTCGATGGCTCCGGTGGGCAATTGAATCGAGAAGTTTAACGCCTCTGACGAGGCTCCCGCGCCGTCGCCACCACTGCTGTAGCTCATGACTTGAACAGACCGTGAGGAACGATTGTTATATTGCTCAACCTGATCCGATGTGAGGAAGCCGGCCAGACGCATTCGCTCTTCCTTCTTGAGTTGCTTTAAAATCTCCGGCAAGCGCTTGGGATCAAACCCCTGGCCTTCCTCCGGCATCATGGCTTCGCGGCGTCTGGCATGAAACTCGTCCCGCAGCTTGGCCAGTTGCTCCGCTTGAAACGGGTTCAGCCCAAGCTGCTTGGTGAGTTGCTGGTTGCGGCGCTCGCGAGACTTGGCCATGGCATCCTCCATTTGTTGGCGCTGCTCTTCGCGTTGGCGCTCTTCGCGGTCCTCAAGGTGCTGCTCGACGAACGGCTCGAGTGTGACCCAAAGATCCTCGCTGTCGAACGGTGCCTGTGCTGGCTTGGCCTGCGCTTGGCCAAGCGGCTCGGCTCGGAGCTGGTTGATCAGCCGCGACTGCCGGCTGACAGTCTGCTGCAGATCTTCCAGCCGTTGTTCCAATGCCGAGATTGTTTTTGCATTGGCTTGAAACAGCTCCGTGTTCTCGGCGCTCTTCCTGCGGCTCGCAGCGAAAATAAGCATCAAGGCGACAAAGCCCAATATGATGCCGAGCGTTGCTTTTGAGTTCATCGGTGAAAACCTCGCTCAAAAAATAAAGAAAGCAGGGCCAAGCTGCATACGGTTTAGCCCAACCCTGCTACCTCTCCACTCGAAGAGGTTTCGAGAAACAGTCAGCCCAAGTTCCGGGCGAGTCAACCCGTTTTCAGGCTTTTTTTAGCGCCGATTTCCGCGCTCGCCTTGGCCAAGCCGCATGGGCAAACTGCGCTGCCTTGTGAGGAAATTCACCAAAATCATCGCCGGCTTGTTCGGCTTTTTCATCGCCGCATCGGCCTCCCTGCACGCGCAGGAGACCCCGCCGCCCGACATTTGGGCCGCCGCCGCCAAGGGCGACCTTGACCGCCTCAACACGCTGCTCGCCGAGGACGGCGAAGCCGCCAACGCCCGCGACGAATCCGGCAACTCGCCCCTTCACCACGCTGCATGGAACAGCCAGCTCGCGGCGATGCAACTGCTGCTCGACCACGACGCCGACATCAATCTGCAAAGCGACCAACTCTGGACGCCACTCCACTGGGCCACGCGCAACGGACGGGCACAGTCGGTCGGGTGGCTGCTCGATCACGGGGCCAATGTGGACGTCCCGGCGCACCTTGGCCAAACCGCGCTGCACATCGCCGCCGATCAAAATTACAGGGTGACCCTCTCACTGCTGCTCGCTGCCGAAGCCAACCCCAACGCGAAAGACATCAACGGCCAAACACCGGTTCACCTCGCTGCGCTCGACGGCTACACGGTGGTGGTGACTCAACTACTTGACAACGGCGGCGACATCGAGGCCAAGACCAGCTGGGGTGCCACACCGCTCAGCGCCGCCGCCGCCCGCGGTCGCACCTCGACCGTCGCCGCGCTGCTCCTGCGCAAGGCCGAGGTCGATCCCAAGACCGACGCCGGCTGGACGCCGCTCTTCGCTGCTGTCGTCGGCAAATACAAGGGGCCGGCGCAGTTCCTGCGCAACAGCGGCGCGGATCTTCACATCGTCACCGGGGCCGGCAACACACTGCTGCACGCCGCCGCCTCGAGCGGCATGGACGAATGGATCGTCGAGCTGCTCGACGCCGGGCTCGGCATCAACGCGGAGGACGGCGGCGGCCGGACGCCGCTCGACCACGCCCACGAAAATCTCTGGACAAAAACCGCCGAACTGCTCCTGGCCAAGGGCGCCACGCCAGGGCCGAAGCCGACGCTGCATCACGCCGCCATTTCCGGCGACTTGGCCAAGGTGCGCCAACTCACCGCCGCCGGGGCCGACTTGGCCAAGCGCGACGACTGGCACCTCCCGCCGCGCAACTGGACGCCGCTCCACTACGCCGCCGCGGGCGGCGACGTGGCCGTGGTCGGGCATCTCATCCGCGCCGGGGCCGACCCGCGTTCGCTCGATTATTCCGGCTGGACACCGATGATCGTCGCGTTGGCCAAGCGCCACATCGCGGTCGCCAACGTGCTGAAAAAGTGGCAGTCGCTCCCCGGCATCGTGCGAATGAAGCACGACGGGCAGATGACCTTCGAGGTGATCGGCATCGCCGAAACACAGTGCGACATCGAGGCGTCAGTGGACTTGAAAAAGTGGAGCCGCGTTGGCCAGGTGACACTCGAAAACGGCCGGGGCAGTTTCCGGGACGTCCGCCGCATCCGGCTGCCCCGCTGCTTTTACCGGGCCAAGGCGGTGGAGTAGCTTCAGGCCGACTCAAGCCGCGACTGCCGCACCGCCCAGGCGAACGCCAACGCCGAGAACAGCATCAGCGTTGACTCCGCGCCGAGGGTGAGCCAGGCGGCGGCGGTGTTGCCGTAAATTGGCAGCAGCCAAAAATACAGCGCGCCGGAAATTAGGCAGCACGGCAGGCAGCACAGCACCGGCAGCTTGTCGCGATGTTCCGCCCACAGCGCCCAGGTGAACATCGCCGTGCCAACCGCGAAAAACTTGCCGAGTACCAGCACCGGCAACAACCCCGACGCACTCGCGTAGGCCTCCCCGAAAATCAGCGGGTACAGCCACTCAACGATCAGCCAGAGACCGCCGGAAAACAGCAGTCCCGCCGCCGCCGCGCCGCCCGCCAGAAGAAGCACCCGCCGCCGGAACATCGCCACGTCGGCCTGCCGCCACACCACAAGCCGCGGCGCCATGATGATGCCGAAGTAGTGCAGGAACATTTGCAGCGCAACCACAAGTTGTTGCGCCGAACCGAACAGCCCGCTGTCGGTTTTGCCGAGCAAAAAGTAGGTCATCGGCAGCGCCATGTTGGCCAGCAGGAAGTAGCTCAAGTTGAACGCCCAAATCAGCCTTGCCTCGCGGAACAACGCACCAGCCTTGGCCAAGCGCTCGAGGCTTAGGCAACGGAAGCCCAGCTCGCGCGACATCCGCCACCACACGAAACCGACCACCAGCGCGTTGACCCCGAGCAGCACAAACAAGTCGCTGCCAAGCGCCTGGTCTTTCTCGAAAAACAGGATGAACCAAAGGCTCGCCGCGACCGATGAGAGGAGTTGAAACCGCGACGCGCGCGGCATCTGCTCCGTGGCCTGAAACAGCCAACTATAGTCGAGACTGAGCACGAGCAGAAACAGCGCTCCAGCCAACCACGTCCAGCGCTCCAGCCCCTCGAGTGGGCTCAGCCAAACACCCGCCGCCCAAAGCACAGCGGCGACGAGGCCCAACACGAGCCGAAACGTAAAAATCGCCGGGGCAATCCCGCCCGCCTTGGCCGTGCCCTTGGCAACGTGCCGCACCGCGACGGCGTCCAGCCCAAACGCGAGGCACAACTGCAGCGTCATCGCCAGCGTGATGATCGTGCGCGACACGCCGATGTTGTCCGGGCCAAGGCAGCGCGTGGCGTACACCATGCCGACAACCTGAAATAGTTTGCCCAGCACCTGCCACAGCATCGTGCCGGAGAAGTCGCGGAACAGCTTGGCCCGGAACAGGTCGTCCGCTGCTGTGCCTTGGCTGTTTGTTCCCATCGCTCCCCGCGACAGTAGCAAACCAAGCCGCCGATGAGCCACCTAAAACCCGGCGATGTATTTCGGCTCGTATACGGTCTCGTCGGTGATGGCTCGGAGGCGTTCGACGAAGCAGGCGATGCCCTGTTTTTCGCGTTCGCCCAGGTCGAAGCGGATGTGTTCGCGGAGGTAGGCGGCTCGCAGCTCAGCGTCGAACTCGGGATGCGTGACGATGATTTCGTCGAGCTTGGCCAACCCGTCCCGCTTGGCTTGCAGGAGCTTTTGCCCAAGGCCGGGCGGACGCTGATCGCGGCGAATCGCCCAGACGGCGAAGACAAACGGCAGGCCGGTGTCCTCGCGCCATGCCTGGCCAAGGTCGAGGATTTTGTGGTCGTGCCGCGAGCGCAAAAACTCGAGGCCCGGATTGCCGATCAGCAGCACGGCGTCCCGCTCGGCGGCGCGGTCGTAGTCGCCGAACGGCTCGAGCCTCGGCGAGAGCCCGCGCTTTGCCAAGGTCACCTTGAGCAGGTTGACGCTCGAGAGCGACGCCGTATCGCAGTGAATGACCTCGACTTGCTCGAGCGGTTTTTTGTGCGCGACGAAAACACTCTTCACCGGCCCGTCGGATGCCACCGCCACGCCGTCTAGAATGTCGTACAGATCATTGAAGAGCACCTCGGTGATGCTGACCAAGCCGGTGGCCAACCCACCGGTGCGCAGGCGCTTGGCCAGGCGGTTCGGCGGCAAAAACTCGGTCTCGCCCTCGATGCCGCAGGTGAGCGGCGCGGAATTGAGATACGGCACGGAGCCGATTCGCTTGGCCATTGATTCCCCCATCGCTCAGGCCTTGGGCATGGCCTCCTCTCCGCTCCATTCGCGCACCGGCTCGTAAAACGTATCGCGCTGCACCGGCACCCGGCCGGCCTCGCGGATGGCTTGGATCATGTCGGTTTCCGTTTGCAGTTGCGGCGTGTCGGCACCGGCCATGTGAAAAATCTTCTCCTCGAGGATCGTGCCGTGCACGTCGTCTGCGCCGTAGTTCAGTGCGACCTGCGCGAGTTTCATCCCCATGCCGACCCAGTACGCGGTGATGTGGTCGAAGTTGTCGAGGTACAGCCGCGCGACGGCGAGCGTGCGCAGCATGTCGAAGCCGGTCGGCGAGTGCTCGACCGGGATCTCGTTGTTGTCCGGCTGATACGGTAGCGGAATGAAGCCGGTGAAACCGCCGGTCTCATCCTGCAACCCGCGAAGTTGCCGCATGTGGTCGACACGATCCCCAAGCGTCTCGAGGTGGCCGAACAACATCGTGCAAGTGCTCCGGCCGCCGAGCGTGTGCCACGTGCGATGCACGTCGAGGAACTCTTCAGCCGTCTCCTTGCCGCGCGCGATCCGGTCGCGCACCTCTTTGCGGAAAATCTCCGCGCCGCCGCCGGTCAGCGAGTCGAGGCCAAGTGACTTGAACTCAGCGAGCACCTCCGGCACCGGTTTTTTGGCGAGCCAGGCGAGGTGCAAAATTTCAATCGCGGTGAAGCACTTGAGCTGGAGCCGCTCGTCAACAGCCTTCAACTCGCGGATCATTTCCGTGTAGTAGCTGAATGGCAGCGACGGGTGCAACCCACCGACGATGTGCAACTCGGTGATGCCGATCGACAGCGCCTCCCTCGCCTTTTGCACCATGTCCGGAATCGCCAACTCGAAACCGTCGGCGTCGCGTTTCTTGCGCGAGAAGGCGCAGAACTGACAGCTCAGGATGCAGTAGTTTGAATAATTGAAATAGCGGTTGAGGATGTAGCTGGCGCGGTTGTTGTTTTTGCGGCGGTTGGCCTCGTCGGCGAGTTGGCCAAGTGCGTTGAGGTCGCCGCACTCGAGCAGTCGCAGCGCGTCGGCCTCGTCGATCCGTTGGCCAAGCGCGGTTTTTTCGCGGATGCCTTGCAGTTCATCTGGAATAAAAAAACTCACTGGATTCGGCGGAAGAACGGGAACAAAATTTCAGTGGCCACGACAAAGAAAAAGACCGAGCTGATCAGGGCGTTGAGCTTGAAAAACGACGTGTTGATCCAACTCAAGCTGCGCTTGCGGGCGAGCCAATGCTCGAACGCGAGGCAAAGCAAAATAATCAGCCAACCGATGAGGAAAGCAACCCGCATCTTGAGCAGAATTCCAAAAATCAATATCAACCCGAGCATGATCATGTGCGAAAGGAACGATGCCACGAGTGCATTTTTTGGCCCCCAAGCCGTCACGAGCGAGCGCAGGCCGTGTTGCCGGTCGAACTCGAAATCCTGCATCGCGTAAATGATGTCGAACCCGATCAGCCAAAACACCACGGAGATGCCGAGCACAATCGGCGGCAGCAGGCTTTGGCCAAGCGGCAGCAGTTGGAACAACTCCGCCATCGTGCCGCCCTTCACCGCGATCCACGCGCCGACCGGTGCCAATGCCAACGCAACGCCAAGCCAGATGTGCGTGTAGTCGGTGAACCGTTTTGTGAGCGAGTAAAAACAGATGAAAAACAACGCCACCGGCCCGAGCACAAGGCAGGCGGTGTTGATGAAACCTGCGGCGGCGAGAAAGCCCGCGCCGCTCAAAGCGCAAAGCGACCACGCGCTGAACAAACTGATCTCGCCGGCCGGCAGATGGCGTTCGGCGGTGCGCGGGTTTTTCGCGTCGAACTTGCGGTCGACGATGCGGTTGAACGCCATCGCGCACGTCCGCGCGCAGACCATGCACACGACGATCAGGGCAAAAAGTTTCACGCCGGGGAAACCGTACTTCGCCGCTTCCGGCGGTAATGCGGCCTTGGCGCCCTCCAAATAAAAGTAATGTTCCCGTGAGGCGACCATCATCGAGGCCAAGGCGAAAGGCATCGCGAAGAGCGTGTGGGAAAATTTTACGAACCCGCTCCACTTGAGGAGCAGGCCCATTAGCCCGCGCGGCTTGGGCTTCGGTGCGTTGACTAGTTCCGTCTCGCTCATTCCTCCTCCTGCCAGCGCGGCGAGGCCTCGTTCTCCACGCCCAAGTGGTCGAGCACCCGCGCCACCACCGTGTCGGCCACTTCCTCAATCGTCTGCGGCTTAAAATAAAAATGCGGGTTCGCCGGCAGGATCGTCGCGCCGGCCAGCAGCAACAGCTCCATGTTTTTGAGTTGCACCAAATTCAGCGGCGTCTCGCGTGTCACGAGAATCAGCTTCCGGTTTTCCTTCAGCGCGACATCGGCGGCGCGCAGCAAAACGTTGTCGGCGAAGCCGTGTGCGATGCGCCCCATCGTGCCCATCGTGCACGGGATGACGACCATCGCGTCGCACGCGTTCGAGCCACTGGCGAACGGCGCGTTCATGCTCTTGAGCCCATGCGACTCGATGCCCTTGGCCAGGCGCAGGCCGTCCGGCAACTCCTGCTTGATCACCGTTTGCGCGTAGGCGCTGAGCACGACGTGTGTCTCGTGCCCGGACACCCCCAGGCGGTCGATCAGGCGCTGGGCATAAATCATCCCGCTGGCTCCGGTTATTGCAACAAGGATTCTCATTTCGACGCAGAAACACCCTCCCATCAAGGCACGTCAAATATGCGGCAGGCCAAGCCGTCTTGTCGAGCCAACGCGCCGCGCGCCGCTTGACAGTCGCGCCTCCGGGTGACACCAAGCGGCGTGCCCGACGCACCTCACACCCTCATCACCGGCGGCGCCGGCTTCATCGGATCGCACCTCACCGAGCGCCTGCTTGGCCAAGGCGAACGCGTCGTTGTGATCGACGATTTCTCCACCGGCTCACGAGCCAACCTGGCCGCCGTCGCCGACGATCCGAACCTCACGGTGATCGAAAGCACCGTCACCGGCTGCGAGTCGCTTGGCTCGCTAGTCGCCGAGTCGGGCTACGTGTTTCACCTCGCCGCCGCGGTCGGGGTGGACCTCGTCGTGCAGTCGCCGATCCGCACCATCGAGACCAACCTCAAGGCCACCGAGGCCATTCTCGAGGCCGCCGCGCCCAACCGCACGCCGATGCT
>DQOE01000140.1 GCA_015658765.1 Verrucomicrobiota bacterium
ACAAAGGCGGCAATATCCCGTTCATCCCCCGAGACGTCGATTTTTACTATGTCCTCCTCCTCCATGCTGTCTTCGGAGGAGTCGGCACCCATTTCCTTGAGAATCTCCTCAAACGCAGCGCCTCCGGCCGCGGCATCCACCTCGTCCTCGCCGTAGTGTTCCTTGACGGCAGCCACAACCTGGGCGGGATCAGCCACCACCACCTGAATGTCCAAGCCGGTTGTAAAGACGATCTCATCGATCGCGGAGAGGTCAAGGGGATCCAGAAAGGCCACTTGCAACGTCGGGTCAAAATGGGACACCGGAATGCACTTGTGCTGCTTGGCCAAGCTGGACGGCAGGAGCTTGATCAATTCCGGGGTGATCATGGCATCGTTGAGATCCATCGACTCCACCCCGAGATGGTCACACAAAGCCTGAATGATCCTGTCGGAGTCCAGATAACCCAAGTCCACCAAGGCCTGAAACGCGGTCACCCCCTTGGTTTCCACCTCACCGGCGGCCTCCTCAATCTGGAACTCGTCCAAAAGGTTCAGATCCGCGATCAACGACAGAAGCGGTATGGACAAATAGTCCGCCATCAGACGTCCTCTTCCTCCTCATCAGCCGCCATCCCGGCCTGCACGCTCCGAAGCTTCTCCATGATTGTTGCGGGATCCTGTGACTTGGTGATGACCTCGTCCTCGCTAATCGAGCCATCCTGATATTTCTCCAACAGGAACGAATCCAGGTTCACCATGCCGTACTTGGCACCGGTTTGAATATCGGAATTGATCCGGTAGGTTTTATTGTCACGAATCAGCGCGGAAATCGACGGAGTCAGGTTCATGATTTCGAATACCGCCACCCGGCCCGGCTTGTCAGCACGCGGACAGAGCAACTGTGAAATCACCGACACCAACACCGTGGAAAGCTGGATGCGGATGGTGTTCTGCTGGTTGGTCGGGAAGGCGTTCACGATACGGTCAATGGTCTTGGCAGCGCCTGTCGTATGAAGGGTGCCGAACACCAAGTGACCCGTCTCTGCTGCCGTGATGGCCGCCTCGATCGTCTCCAGGTCACGCATCTCACCCACCAGAATGATGTCCGGATCCATCCGCAGAACGCGCCGCAGCGCCTCGCCGAAGCTGGGCACGTCCACGTGCACCTCGCGCTGGGTAATTATGGCGGCCTTGTGGTTGTGATAAAACTCAATGGGATCTTCAACGGTAACGATGTGGGCGTCGTCGCGCTCCATGTTGATGATGTCAATCATCGAGGCCAGCGTGGTGCTTTTGCCGGAGCCGGTCGGCCCGGTGACCAGGCACATGCCGCGCGGCTTGTACAACAATTCCTTCACCGAGGGCGGCAGGCCGATCTGCTCGAATGTCAGCAGGGTTGTCGGTATCTGCCGCAGCACGCACGCAAACCTGCCCCTCTCCTTGAACACGCTCACCCGGAAACGCGCCATGTCACCAAACGCAAAGGCAAAATCCGCCCCACCGCGCTCCCGTACCTCCTGGATATTCTCGTCGGACGTGATGGAACGCATCAACTCCTCTGCAATCTCATCCGTGACACTCGGGCCATCCACCTTCTGCAAAATCCCGTGCAGGCGGATCGTGGGCGGCACCCCCACCCGAATGTGAAGATCGGACGCCCCCTCCTTCACCACAAGGTGCAACAAGTCTGACATTACATAGGACATATCTGCTTCAGCTAAAAATCAATTCTCGTCACCCACGGTGACACGCAACACCTCGTTCGCTGTGGTCATGCCGGCGACCGCCTTGCGGGCACCATCCTCGCGCAGGGTGCGCATGCCCACTTCGCGGGCACGCCTGCGCAAATCCGTGGTCGTGACCTTGTTTACGATCATCTTCCGGCTTTCATCATCCACGACGAACACCTCGAACAAGCCAAACCGGCCCTTGTGCCCGGTGCCGTTGCACTTGTCGCAACCTTTCCCGGCCAGAAAATTGGGATCCTTTATGTTGTCCGGATCGAGGCCAAGCGCCAGGAGTTCACTCTTCTCCGGTTCGGTCGGCGTTTCGCATTTCGGGCAAATCTTCCGAACCAGGCGCTGCGCCATGAGACACCGCGTGGCAGAGGCGATCAGGAACGGCTTCACGCCGATATCCGTCAATCGGGTCACTGCGGAGGGCGCGTCGTTGGTGTGGAGTGTGGAGAAAACCAAATGGCCGGTCAACGAGGCATTGATGGCGATGGATGCCGTCTCGTAGTCACGAATCTCGCCCAACATCACCACGTTCGGCGCCTGGCGTAACATCGCCCTGAGCGCGTTGGCGAAAGTCAGATCCACTGCGGTGTTCACCTGCACCTGGTTGATTCCCTCGAGCAGATACTCGACCGGATCCTCCACGGTGATGATTTTTCGATCCGGCTTGTTGATGTAGTTCAGGCAGGAATAAAGGGTGGTGGTTTTCCCCGAGCCAGTCGGGCCGGTCACCAGCAGGATGCCGTCGGGCAACTGGATCAACTTCTCGAATGTCTGCTGGTCATCCGCCAAAAAACCCAGCTGGCCAAGGCCAAGCTTCAGCCCCTCCTTGTCCAACAACCGCATGACGATGCTCTCGCCGTGCGTCGTCGGGAGGCAATTGACACGCAAGTCAATCGATTTGCCTCCGACGTTGGCCTGGATACGGCCGTCCTGCGGAACGCGTTTCTCGGCAATGTCCATCTCGGACATAATCTTCAAACGACTGATCACCGAGGCCTGCAACCGCCTTGGCGGCCCTTTCTGCTCATGGCAAACCCCATCAATCCTGTAACGCATCCGAAACCGCGCCGCCAGTGGCTCGAGATGAATGTCCGACGCGCCCATACGGAACGCCTCCACAATCATGGTGTTCACCAGCTTGATGATCGGGGTGTCCGCATCGACGGCATCCCCATCCTCCTCCACACTCACTTCCCCAAGCGTGCTGATCTGCACGTCCCCCTCGGTGATGTCCTGAATCAGTTTGCTGACGCTGTCATCCTTGGCCGCCCCGTAATACTGCTTGAGGGCATCCTCAATCTCATCCTCATCGGCAACACTGATCTTCACCTCCTTGTTCAGCGCTTGGCCAAGCGCGTCGATCGCATCAAGGTCAGAGGGGTCGGACATCGCCACCGTGACGCTCAAGTCGTCATGATACAACGGCACCACCTTGTACTGGTGCGCCACGGATCGGGGAACCGAGGAGATCACGTCGTCCTCAATCGTCTGCTCAGCGATCTCCACAAACTCCACGCCTAATTGCGCCGCCTTGGCCTGGGACACCTGGATCGCCATGACCACACCTTTGGTGATGAGGGTATCGACAACCCCCTCCCCGCTGGACATGGACTCGTCCTCGGCGAGGGCGCGCTCCTCGTCCGTCACCACTCCCATCTCGGTCAGTGTTTCCAGTAAATAGTCGTCTCGTGCAGACACAGTCTTAATTCAGGGGCGCTTAGCCCCAAAGAGCGGGGCAGTTTATCCTCATTGAAAACAAAGTAAAAGCAGACAAAAAATCTTCAGGCGAACCCCAACCGCCTCGAGAAGGGCGCAAAGGGCTACCCGAAGCTCCCCGGCCAGCCAAGTCTTAATTCATTTTTTTATCCCGGCGAGGCAGCAAACCAAGCGCTCCGAAAGCCGGGAGATCATGTCCAGATTGCCTCCGGGGGCCATTTGCGCCACTCTCCCCGCAGTCGAACTTGGCCTGGCGCTTGGCCAAGCCAGCGCATGGAGTCTCCTCTGCAACTAGTCATCGGGATCGATGGTGGTGCCACTTACAGCCACGGAGTGGCCGCAACGCACGACGGCCGCGTCCTCGCAGTCGTCCACTCCGCGTCGATGAACTTCACCGGCTCCTACCAAAAGGAAGTCCGCCGGCGGGTCAACGAAATCCTCCGGGACCTCGAGTTGCAACTGCCCTTCGCGAACGAATTCACCCATTACGCCGTCTCGGCCGCGGGCATCTTCAACGAAGCCACAGCCGACCAGAAGGAAAAGCTCTGTGGCAAAATCTACCCCTGGAAACGCACCCGCCTCGTGGGCGACTCCATCGCCGCGTTTCAAGGCGCAACACTTGGCCGGCCCGGCGTGCTCGCCATTTGCGGGACAGGCACCAGCATCATCGCCTGCAACAAGGAGAAGAAGTTCACACAACTGGGGGGATGGGGTCCGCTGCTCGATGATGTCGGCAGCGCCTACTGGATCGCGCTGAAATGCATTCGCGCCACCATCGCGGAGTTCGAGCAGACCGGCCCCAAGACCGCGATCACAGCAGCCCTTTGCGAGTGGCATGAAATCAAAAGCGTGCAGGGATTGATCCCGGTGATTTACAATCCCGAATTCACCCGCGACAAATTTGCCATCCTTGCCGCCCGGCTGGACAAGGAGATCGGCACAACCGACCCGGTTTATCAGCAAATCTGCCGCGAGGCCGGCGAAGCCGTCGGCAACCTCACCCTCCAAGCCGCCGAGAAATCGGGCCTGGACACCTCGCCGCTGCCGCTCTTTTTTTCCGGTGGCGTCCTCCAGTTCAACCGGGAGGCGATGAAGTCATTCGAGGCGACCGTCCGCAGCAAACACAAGGTGATGCTCAGCCAACCCCGGCTGCCAACCGTGCTCGGCGCCGCCATGCTCGCCCTGCGGGAAGCAGAAGTGGAAATCACCGACAGCCTCGTGAGCCAACTCGACACGACCTACAAAAACGTCAACGAGCTCCTCTCCAATTGATGCCGCGGCGATGGTGCGAAAAAGCCGCTTCTCCCCCCGGTCAGCTTGCCTCCTCGTATTCGATTTCCTCCCCCCAATCCGCGACCTTCAGAATGTTCCGGATCTTCCGCCGCTCATAACGGTGCTGCTTCGCCTTACCCGGCTGGGTTTGCGCCTGATGAAAGGGATGCTCCTCGCTCACGAGGCCGGAAACGACATCGGTATTTTTTTTCATTAAGGTTAATGGGTGTAAGGAAGAAACCGTCGGGGAAAAAGTGGGCAAACCACCCTGGCTAGATGCAAGCCTCTCCCCAGTATGTATCAGACAACACATAACAAACGGTTGCATACTTTGACCCCTCCGCCGCGAAAGCGTTCGAAACAATCAGCAGGAAAATTGAAACGTCCCGGAGCACCACTCGTCAAGTGACTCCGCCGCAATTAGTTCCATCCCCAAGCCGCAAAATGCCGCCTCCACTTCGGCAAACTGCTCCTCCAAAATCCCCGCCAAAACCAACCGCCCAGCCGGTGCCAGCCACGACGCCAACTTGGCTTTTTCAGCAACCAGCAATTCCGACATCAAATTGGCGCAAACCACATCAAACCGCCTCTCGCCAGGCGGCATTTTCGTCAGATCTCGCTCCTCAAACGCCAGCACTTGGGCAAGTCCGTTTTGTTCCGCGTTTTGCCGGGAAACTCTACCTCGGAACTGTGTGAGGAGGTGGATTCGTGGGAAGGGCAATCGTTCCACTGAACTCAAGCTGCTCAAGTTGTTTCCCGAGCATGGCATCTCAGGATGGCGGCGACACCTGCCGTTGCCGGGCGGGCCGGATTTTGTTTTCCCCAAGGAACTTCTTGCAGTTTTTGTGGACGGTTGTTTTTGGCATGGGTGTCCGCGTTGCTACCAAGCGCCGAAAAAGAACAAGAAGTTTTGGCGCGATAAGGTGACGGGGAATCAACGGCGCGACCGACGCGTTGCCCGGCAATTGCGGACGGAAGGGTGTAGTGTTTGCAGGGTTTGGGAATCCCAGCTAAAGCGGCCGGTGACGGTCATTCGCCGCATGCTTGGGCGTTAATGTTCAGGTCTTCACCTCGCACTTGCTCAAGCGGCAACACATCAAAGTCGCGCTCATCATTCGCTGCCGCGATTTGCGAAACGCTTGAACAAGATATTTGGCTACGCTGCTCCATTCTCTCCCAGCCACAGCCAAGGGGCGAAGTTGTGCAGCTTGATTTCTGCGCGGTTCGAGCGGTGCTCGATGACGGTCAGGCTGGCGAAGTCGACCTCGAAGCGGTCCATTTTCGAAAACGGCTCGTCAAGCAGCAGGGCCAACAGCATCCGGATCACGCCGCCGTGGCACAGCACAAGCACGTCCTGTCCCGCCCCTTCGCCCATCATTTGCTCCAGACTGCCGCGAATGCGTGACCGGTATCCGCCCATCGACTCGGCTTCTGCGACGTCTCCGTTCTCCAAATGCACAAGCCAGTCCTCGGCATCGACGCCGAATTTTTCCTGTATCTCGTGCCACTTGTGGCCAGTCCAAACGCCAAAATCGACTTCGCGCAATTCGTCAATCACCTCGGCCTCCCGGCCAAGCGCATCGAGCAGCGGCTTCGCCGTCTGCCGCACCCGAACCATCGGGCTGCGGTAAATGTGGTCGAAGTTGCGGCCCTGCAAAAACTTGGCCAAGCCCTTGGCCTGCTCGTGGCCAGTCGCCGACAGTTCCATGTCGATACTGCCACCGAAAACCTGATGGTACGCCTCATCGACTTCGCCGTGGCGGACGAGATGCAGGCGTGTCGGCTGTTCCCTGACGTACATGATGCGCGGCTGTTTCAGCCCTCGGCGATCGCCGCTTTCTGCAACTCCAGCAGCTCAGCCACCCCCTTGCGTCCGTGTGCCAGCATGGTGGTCAACTCGGCTTCGGTGAAGCTGTTTTTCTCGCCGGTGCCCTGCAACTCGATGAACTCGCCGGTGGCGTTCATCACGAGGTTCATGTCCACCTCGGCAGCGACGTCCTCGACGTACGGTAGATCCAAAATCGGCACGCCGCCCACCACGCCGACGCTCACCGCGGCGACCGGGGAAATGATCGGATCGCACTCCAGCAATCCCTCCGACTGCAGCTTGGCCAAGGCCAGCGACAGCGCCACGTAACCGCCGGTGATCGACGCCGTGCGCGTGCCGCCGTCGGCTTGGAGCACGTCGCAGTCGATCCAAATCGTGCGCGAGCCGAGCTTGATCATGTCCACGGCAGCCCGCATCGAGCGGCCGATGAGACGCTGGATTTCCTGTGAGCGCCCGTCGATTTTCCCCCTGGTGATGTCGCGCCGTTTGCGGTCGAGCGTCGAGTACGGCAGCATCGAGTACTCGGCGGTGAGCCAGCCGCCCTCGACGTTTTGCATCTTCATCCAGCGCGGCACCGATTCCTCGACGGTCGCGCTGCAAATAACGCGGGTGTCGCCCCACTCGATCAGCGTCGAGCCGGTGGCGTACGGGGCAATGTTGTTTTTGAAATTAACCGTGCGGAGTTGATCCACCGCGCGGCCGTCCGGTCGTTGTGTTGTGTTTGAGTCTCCCTCGCTCATGGCCGCGCAAGCTACCGTCACCCGGACGGCAACTCAATCCCGATCGCTCAACTCAATGATAATGACGCGGATGATCCCCGGCGACATCGCGGTATTTGGTCGCGAACTCGATGCACGCGCCGGTGTCGAGCTGGCCGACGCAGCCCCGGTACATCTCCTGCCAAGGCGTCTGATGCCGCAGCTCCGGCGGCGAGTAATTTTCACCCCGCTTGGCCAAGGCCTCGTCCGACACCAGCAATTCGACCCGGCACTCGTTTAGATCCACCCGCACCTCGTCGCCAGTCTCGAGCAGGGCCAGGTTCCCGCCCACAGCCGACTCGGGAGCAATGTTCAAAATACTCGGGCTGGCCGAGGTGCCGCTTTGCCGGCCGTCGCCCATCGTCGGCAGCGTGTGAATGCCCTGTTTCAAAAGCCCGTCCGGCGGCTGCATATTCACCACTTCGCCGGAGCCGGGATAACCGATCGGCCCGCAGCCGCGAATCACCAGCATGCACGAGTCGTCGATTTCCAGCGACGGATCGTTGAGGCGCTCGCGATAATCCTCCGGCCCCTCAAACACAATCACACGCGACGTGAACACATTTTCATTCCCCGGCTCGGCCAAATACCGCGCCCGGAACTCGTCGCTGACGACACAGGTCTTGATCAGCGCCGCATCAAACAAGTTACCACTCAACACCAAAAAGCCGGCCCTCTCTTTCATCGGTTTTTTGTAGGCGTAAATCACCTCGCGATCCGGTTCCGGCACGTCCACCTGGTTTTCGGCCACCGTATTGCCGCTCACGGTCAACGCGTCGCCGTGAATCCGCCCGGCGCCGAGCAACTCGCGAACCACGCCCGGGATGCCGCCCGCACGATGGAAGGCCTCGCCAAGGTACTTGCCGGCCGGCTGGCAGTTGACGAGCAACGGCACGTCGTAGCCGATGTCCTGCCAATCCTGCAGGCTCAACTCAACGCCCAAGTGCCGCGCGATGGCTGTTAGGTGAACGGGACAGTTCGTGGAACCGCCGATGGCTGTGTTGACGACGACGGCATTCTCGAACGCCTCGCGGGTCATCACTTTGCTCGGCGTCAAATCTTCGTGAACCATGTCCACAATTCGTTTGCCGGTGCGGTACGCCATCTGGCCGCGCTCGCGATACGCCGCCGGGATCACCGCACAACTCGGCAACGACATGCCCAACGCCTCGGCGAGTGAATTCATCGAGAGCGCTGTCCCCATCGTGTTGCAGTGGCCGACGCTGGGCGACGAGGCGGCCACTTGGTCGAGCAATTCCTCGAAGGTGATTTTGCC
>DQOE01000273.1 GCA_015658765.1 Verrucomicrobiota bacterium
CCGAACTTGGCCAAGGCATCCTCGGATTGAAAATAATGAACCGTCTCCTTGTTGCCTTCCCAAACCCGCACCAAATGGCTTGGGAGCAGTTTCTTTTTCGCGTCGCGCTGCTCGAGGTACTCGGTGAAGTCGCCGCCGTGCCGCCGAATCGCCCGCGCAAACTTGTCGAGCGACTGCAGCAATTCGAGAATCTCGCCGAGCTGTTTTTTCGCCACTTCCTTGCCGCTCTCGAGGCTGCGAAGCCGCACATCCTCCGAGCCAAGGCCGAGCAGCATCTTGGTCATTTGCGCGTCGTCGTCGATGTACTCGACCCGCTTTTTGCGCGTCACTTTGTAAAGCGGCGGCTGGGCGATGTACACGAAACCTTGCTTCACCAGTTGCGGCATCTGCCGATACAAAAACGTCAGCAACAGCGTGCGGATGTGCGAGCCGTCCACGTCGGCGTCCGTCATGATGATGATTTTGTGGTAGCGCAATTTCTCGATGTTGAACGCCCCCTCGCCCTCGCCGGTGCCGATGCCGGTGCCGACCGCCGTGATCATTGTGCGGATTTCAGTGTTTTGCAGCACCTTGTCGAGCCGCGCCTTCTCCACGTTGATCAGCTTGCCGCGAATCGGCAAAATCGCCTGAAACTTCCGGTCGCGCCCCTGCTTGGCCGAGCCACCGGCGGAGTCGCCCTCCACGATGTACAGCTCGGTGTTGGCCGGATCGCGGTCGGAACAGTCGGCCAGTTTGCCCGGCAGGCCGCCGCCGGTCATCGCCGTTTTGCGAACGGTGTCGCGAGCCTTGCGCGCCGCCTCGCGGGCACGGGCTGCAGTCAAACACTTGTCGACGATCTTTTTGCCAAGCGCCGGATTGGTGTCGAAGTAGCCCATCAACCCTTCGTAAACGATCGACGACACGATGCCCTCCACTTCGCCGTTCACCAGCTTGACCTTGGTCTGCGACTCGAAGCGGGGGTTCAGCAGCTTGACGCTCAGGATGCAGATCAACCCCTCGCGCACGTCGTCGCCGGAGAAGCTCGGGTCTTTGTCCTTGAGCAGCTTGTTCGCCTTGGCATACTGATTGACCGCCCGCGTGAGCGCCGTCCGGAAGCCGGTCAAGTGCGTGCCGCCGTCAGAGTTGGCGATCGAGTTGGCGAAGCACAAAATCTGGTCGTTGTAACTCGAGTTGTACTGCATCACGCAGTCCACAATGACTTCGTCCTTGGTCGAGTGAAACGCGATCGGTTTGGAGTGGATGACCTGCTTGTTCTCGCCGATCTGTTTGACGAACTGCACGATGCCCTCCTTGTAACAAAACGTCTCCGTCTTGCCGTCCTCGCGCTCGTCCGCCAGCACGATCGTGATGCCCGGATTCAGGAACGCCAACTCGCGCAACCGGTGATGCAGAATCTCCGCCTTGTACTCGGTCGTGATGGTGAAAATTATCGGGTCCGGCAGGAACGTGATCTTCGTGCCGGTCTTGTTCGTCTTGCCGATGACGTGGAGTGGCTTGGTGGTTTTGCCCTGCGCGAACTCGATGTAGTGCACCTCGCCGTCGCGGTAAATCTCGGCCTTGAACCAGATCGACAGCGCGTTCACGCACTTGGCGCCGACCCCGTGCAACCCACCGGAATACTTGTACGCCCCCTGGCCGAACTTGCCGCCCGCGTGCAGATTGGTGAGCACCAGCTCGACCGCCGGCATATTGAACTTCTTGTGCGTGTCCACCGGGATGCCGCGGCCGTCGTCCTCCACCGACACCGAGCCGTCCACGTGGATCGCGACCTTTATCTTGTCGCAATAGCCGGCCAGGTGCTCGTCGATCGAGTTGTCGAGCACCTCGTACACACAGTGGTGAAGTCCGTTTTCGTCGGGGTCGCCGATGTACATCCCCGGCCGCTTCCGCACGGCCTCCAGACCCTCGAGTTTGTCAATTTTTGATGCGTCGTACCGGTCGGTACTAGCTGTTGTTTTAGGCACTTTTTTTCTATCTAACTGGATTCAAAACAGGGTCGGTTGGTTGCCGAGATTAAGCTCAATAACGGGCCTCCCCCCGAACGACAAGTTATATCAAAAAACACCCCCACTTTACAACCCCTAAATCCATTATTCTCAAACAATTAAAATGCAATATATTGTGGTTTTACCCTTGCACAAAACACCAGATATTGTGCTTCCCGTGGTTTTGAGGCGCTCCAAAACCAAGCGCTTGGCCAAGCGACGCCAAAAAGCCCGTTTTTTGGCGGTTTTTCGTCAAACAGAAACCCGAATAAAGCCGCTTTGCCAAGGCAGCCAACGAAGGAACTTTGTTCGCAGATTTACGCAGGTGAACAATCAAAAACTCATCTGCGCCATCTGTGGATGAAAAAAATTGAAACGAATTTCCCGGCCAAGTGGGGAGGCTTACTTGGACTTGGAGAGGACGATGAACCAGGCGGAATCGGTCTTGGTGTTGCCGGCGAGCACCATGTGGTGCCCGGGCTTGAGGCTCTGGGTTTTTTGAACCAGCATTTTGCCCTTGCTGAAAAGGCTGACGGCGACCTTGCCGCTCTTCTTGTTGGTCACCTTGATGGTGGCGGCCCGGCTCAACTTGGCGGATTCGGTGGTCGCATCGGCAATGTTCAACTGTCTTGAACTCAGTTGATAGTAGTGCATCCACTTGAACACCCGGGCCAATTTTTTCTTGATGTCGGCTGGAACCTCCATTTTGTCCTTCTGCTCCTTGCTGCTGCCGAGTACCAGCCATGCCTGCACGGTGATCGGGTCGGCCTGCGCCGTGACGTAGCCGCTGCTGACAAACAGCAGCAAGGCCACAAAAACTGTGAATCGGTTCATCGGGGGGTTGTCGCGCGATACAGACATCGCAAAAAGCGGGCTTATAATGGGGTGAGCGGCTCTAATCAAGCCATAATTGCAGGCTGTCCTGCTGGAGATCGATCGAGTAGTCGAGCCAGACGATGCTGATGGCGTCATCCCCGGTGTTAAAGGTCATCACGTCAATCTCGTCGTCGGTCAACTCCAGTTCATGGTCGCCGCCCAGCAGGATGTTGAGATCGGGCATCGTGGTTTGTTGCCGGGACAGCACCAGCACGAGGCACGCCACACCGGCCAGCGGCATTACCCAGCGGAGCAGCCAGTTCGCCCCCAACGCCGGCTTGGCCAAGCGCCTGGCCTCCCTCTCCCCATGCCCGATGGCCTTTGATATTTGGCTCCAGTGGAAGTCGCCCGACTCCGGCAGTGTGCGCGGCAACTCGGCACCGGCCATCAACCCGCGCACGGCGGTGAGCCGCGCATGCAGCGCCCGCAGCCCGCCGTCGCTCTCCAGCCGCGCGCGCAGTTCCTCCGCCTCGCGACCGGTGAGTTCACCGTCCACCAAGGCTTGAATCTTCAGTTGTGTTTCGTTTTCGTTCATTCGATTAATCCGTCCCGTTTCAGCGTTTCCTTCAGCAAGCTGGCCATTCGTTTTCGGGCATAAAACAACCGCGACATGACGGTTCCGATCGAGGTGCCCATCTTTTCGGCGATCTCCCTGTACTCGAATTGCTCGAACTCGTACAGGACGATCACCGTGCGGTGCTTGTCCGAAAGCTTGGCCAAGGCAGCGTCAATCCGTTCCCGCAGTTCCTCACGGCCCAGTCCCTCGATGGGATCAACGGTCTCCAACTCCATCCGGTTCTCGACCGGGCCGGTGGCTTCCTCCATCGCCTCGATGGAGTCCATCCGCGCCCGTTTCTGCCGCCGCAGCTCATCGAGACAGAGGTTGGTGACGATCCGGCTCAGCCAAGTCGGAAAACTTGCCTCGCCATGGAATTGCTCAAGACGCTGCCACGCCTTCACCCACGCATTCTGAGAAAGATCCACCGCGAGATCCTCGTTGCGCATGATGCTGTAGGCACGCACGTAGATGCGGTCGCGATACCGGGCAACCAACTCCTCGAACGCCTGCATGTCGCCTGACTTGGCCCACTCGACCAGTTGAGGCTCTTCAGCCGATGAATATGCTGGTTCTTCCGGCATTTAAAGTGACGCGCCCCAAAACGGGCTTATTCAAGGCAGTTACAATTTTCCCTTCGTGCTGGGCAACTGCCCGGCAATTCGGGGGTCGCGTTGGCAGGCGAAGTCGGCCGCACGGGCAAACGCCTTGAACAATGCTTCAACGATGTGGTGCGGCTCGTCGCCGTACAGCAGCTCGAGGTGAAGGTTGCACCGGGCGTTGTTGGTGAACGCCTGGAAAAAATCCCGGGCCAAGCCGAAGCGAAACACCGACGACATGTCCTGCGACTTGTCGGCATCGGTGATGCCTTTTTGGTGGTGCCTGGCCAAGCCGCGCCAAACGAGGTGCGGTCGGTTGCTGAAGTCGACCACGCAGCGCGCGAGGCACTCGTCCATCGGCACGTGCGCCTCGCCGGTGAACGGGTTGCGCGGGTCGAACCCGGTGCCGTAACGCCGCACGCCCTTCTTGTCGCCAAGCGCCCCTGCGAACGCCTGGCCAAGCGCGATGCCGCAGTCCTCGACGGTGTGATGATGATCCACCTCGACGTCGCCGTTGCAACGCAGGTTGAGATCCATCGTCGCGTGCTTCGCGAACAACGTCAGCATGTGATCGAAGAACGGAACGCCGGTGTCGATTTTCGACTTGCCCCTGCCGTCGATGTTCAGGCTGAGCCGAATCTTCGTCTCGCCGGTGTCGCGTTTAATCTGTGCCTTGCGTGGCTGCATGGTTGAAAAAATATTTCGCCAAAAACTCGCCGGCCAAGCGGTGTCACTGGTCGAGCGACGCGAGGTAACGCTCGGCCTCGATCGCCGCCGCGCACCCCTGTCCGGCCGCCGTGACCGCCTGCCGGTAAACATGGTCCGAGCAGTCGCCCGCCACGAACACGCCGGCAACATTGGTTTCCTGCCCGCGCTTGGGCAAGATATAACCGGCGTCGTCCATGTCGATCACGCCGCGGAACAACTGCGTGTTCGGCACATGCCCGATCGCGATGAACAACCCGGCACAGTCGATTGTGCTCTCGTCGCCTGTCTGGTTGTTGCGCACTTTCACGCCAGTAACCTTGTCCTGCCCGACATCCAGCACCTCGGTGACTTCCGAGTTCCAAACCGGCTCAATTTTCTTATGGGTCAACGTGCGTTCGGCCATGATCTTCGACGCACGCAGTTCGTCGCGCCGGTGAACCAGGTAAACCTTTGACGCAAAACGGGTTAGATAAGTCGCCTCCTCGCAGGCCGAGTCGCCGCCACCGACCACCACCAGCGGCTGGTCGCGGAACATCGGCAGCGCCCCGTCGCAGGTCGCGCAGTAAGTGACACCCTTTTTCTCCAGCGCGGCCTCGCTCTCCAGCCCGAGATGCCGATGCCCCGCCCCGCTGGCGATGACCACCGTCTGCGTCTCCACCTCGTTGCCGTCCACGGTCAGTTTCAATGGGCTGCCGCTGAAATCGATTGCATCCACCGCACTCCCGAAATGGATCCTCGCCCCGAACCGCTCGGCCTGCTGCTGCATCTCTATCATCAACTCCGTGCCGTCGATGCCCTTCGCGAAACCGGGGTAATTCTCGACGATGCTGGTCGTGGTAAGCAAACCGCCCGGCATCGCGCCGGTCAGCACAAGCGGCTCGAGACTTGCGCGGGCGGTGTAAATCGCAGCAGTCAGTCCGGCGCAGCCGGACCCGATAATGACAACCTTCTCCATACAGGCGACGGACGGTAAAAGCGCAGCCGCCCCTTGGCAAGCCAAGCGGGGAGTAACGCGGCTCGCATGTTCAGTTCGGCGGCTCGCCGAAATGCGCCTTGGCGGGCCGCGTGCGCTCCCCCCTCATCCGGTCTTCGGCCACCTTCTCCCCAGGGAG
>DQOE01000354.1 GCA_015658765.1 Verrucomicrobiota bacterium
CTTCCAGACAAACGGCGTGGCCCAGTTGCTCGGCTCGTCGCGCTTGGTTTTCCACAACTCCCTGCCAGTGAGTTTGTCGAACGCCACCACCCAGCTTTCCTCCTCGTTGTCGTTCACGATGATCAACTGGTTCCCGGCGAGAACCGGCGACGCACCGGTACCCCAAGCGTTGCGCATCTTGTACGGCTTGAACATTTTTTTCCAAATCACCTTGCCGGTCTTGTCGAGGCAGTAAAGCCCGTGACTGCCGAAGTAGGCGTACACCCGCTCGCCATCCGTCACCGGCGTCTCGGCGGCATAACTGTTCTTCACATGAATCGGCGTGAGCGGCCGGGCCGCCAACACCTCCTTCTGCCAAAGAAACTCACCCGTCGCCAACTCAAGGCACAAAACCAGAAAGTGATGCATGTGCTTGATCGGTTCCCGGCGCTCACCCCCGAAGTAAAGGCCCGGCTTGCGCTTCTCGAATTCGCCGTCGCTGACCGCCGTGGTGAGGTACACCCGCCCGCTGTGCACCACCGGGCCCGACCAGCCAAGCCCCGCCACGGCGGCCTTCCACTCGACGTTTTTTTTGTCGCTCCACTCGATCGGCAGATTGGCGTTGTCGGATACGCCAAGCGCTTTCGGCCCACGAAACGCCGGCCAATCCTCCTCCGCCACCGCTTGGCCAAGCGCCACCGAGAACACAAATAGACAGGTGATAAATTTCATAATTCGTTGAACAACCGCAGCGTTCGGCCAAGCGCTTGGCCGGTCAAGGAAATTGACCTTCGCCGCTTGGCCAAGTTAGCTGGAGCGCATGAGTGTTCCGGAAGATTTTGCCGTCGTATTGGTCACCGCGCCGGACATGGACTTGGCCCGCCTTTTGGCCAAGGCCGCGCTGGAGGCCAAGCTCGCCGCCTGCGCCAACATCGTCCCGGCGGTCGAGTCGCACTACTGGTGGAAGGGGAAACTCGAAAGCAGCGACGAGGTGCTGCTCATTTTCAAAACGCGGCAGCAACTACTGCCCAAGCTGGAGCGAGCCGTCCGGGAGATTCACCCCTACGACACCCCGGAATTCGTCGCCCTCCCCCTAACCGCCGGCAGCCGAAAATACCTAGCTTGGCTCGCCGACAATACAGTAAAAGAATAACTTTATCGTTAATCTTCCCTGATCGCGCCCCTGTACGGATCGGTTTCTTCGGTTTTGGCTGTTTCGACGTTGGTTTCTTGGGCGAGGATGAAGCCTTTGACGTCCTGCTCGGTGACGAAGTACTTTTTGCCGATTTTTCGGGCGCGGATTTGGCCGGCTTGGATGTAGCGCGTCACCGTCCTGTACTTGAGACACAGCATTTCCGCCACTTCATGAGCATCGAACGCCTTGAAATCATCAACTTCAATCATAATTCAACGTAGGAAAAAGACCACATAACGTGTTTTAATGTCAACATAATACACTAAAATACTTTGTAATGCCTTTTTAGACATTTTCAATATTGTTAGTTTTCTCCCTCATCCCTACCCTCTCCCGCTGGGTGAGGGACACGCAGGCAGAGAATGCACGCTCCCCGTTCTTTGCGTTCGGTTGTCTGAAATCGGCGTCTATTTGCGTTTATTCGTGGTTTCCAAAAAATCCAACTCGCTGTAGCAGGCTTCCTTCGCTTGCTCAGTTGACCTTGTGTCGATGGGCATTGTTCTTGTTGCTCTTTCGGCTTTTGGTACAGTCCGCGCCCTTTTGGTTTTCTGACCATGCAGAAAGAGATCAGCCGACGGCGCACGTTCGCCATCATTTCCCATCCGGACGCCGGTAAAACCACCCTCACCGAGAAGATGCTTCTTTACGGTGGCGCGGTGCAGTTGGCGGGATCGGTGCGTTCGCGCAAAAACCAGCGGGCGACGACGTCGGACTGGATGGAACTGGAGCGCAAACGCGGCATCTCGGTCAGTTCGACCGTGCTGCAATTCGATTATCAGGGGTATCAGATCAACCTGCTCGACACTCCGGGGCACAAGGATTTCTCCGAGGACACTTACCGCGTGCTAACCGCCGTGGACGCGGTGGTGATGGTGCTCGACGCCGCGAAAGGCATCGAGGCGCAGACGCAGAAGTTGTTTGAGGTTTGCCGCCAACGCGGCGTGCCGATCTTTACGTTTATCAACAAATGCGACCGGCCGTCGAAGGGCGCGATCGAGTTGCTGGACGAAATCGAGAGTGTGCTTCAGCTCAAGCCGTTCCCGGTGAACTGGCCGATCGGCGACGGCGCGGATTTCAAGGGCGTGTTCGATCGCTTGGCCAAGCAGGTGCATTTGTTCGAGCGCGTGACCGGCGGAGCGTACATGGCGCCGGTTGAGGTTGGCGACATCTTGGACGACTTCGTGAAGGAGCGCGTGCCGGGGGAGACCTTGGCCAAGATCACCGAGGAACTTGAGATGCTCGACATCGCCGGCGCGGAGTTTGACAGCGACGAGATTCTCGCCGGACGCACGACCCCGGTGTTCTTCGGGAGCGCGATGAACAATTTTGGTGTTGAGTTGATCCTCAAGGGATTTCTGCACCACGCGCCGCCGCCGCAGGGCCGTCCGTCCGCCGGTAAATTCATCGAGCCAAGCGACGAGCAGTTTTCCGGCTTCATTTTCAAAATCCAGGCGAACATGGATCCGAAGCATCGCGACCGCATCGCGTACATTCGCATTTGCTCCGGCAAATTTGAGCGCGACATGATGGTGTATCATTCACGCACTGGTAAGAAAGTGCGCCTGGCCAGTTCGCATCGGTTGTTCGGCAAGGAGCGCGAGACGGTGAATGAGGCGTTCCCCGGCGACATCATCGGCCTGGTGGGCCATGCGGACTTCGGCATCGGCGACACGCTGAGCACGGACAAGACGACGAACTTTCACGAGATCCCGCGCTTCACGCCGGAGAGTTTTTCGTATTTGCACAACAGCGACACCGGCAAGTTCAAGCAGTTTCGGCAGGGGCTGGAGCAGTTGCTGCAGGAGGGCGCGATCCAGTGCCTGAGCCTGAAGGGCAGCACGGTCGCTGTGCCGGTGTTGGCGGCGGTGGGGCCGTTGCAGTTTGACGTGGTGCAGTTCCGGCTCGAGAGCGAGTACAACGCCATCTCGCGGCTCGAGCCCGCGCCGTGGCAGGTCATGCGCTGGCTGCCGGCGGAGTTCAGCGAGGAGGAGATGGACAAGCTTTCGCCGCCGACCGGCTCGCGGTTTGGCTGGGATTCGGAGCGCAACCCGGTGCTGCTTTTCGCGAGTGACTGGGCCGCAAGTTACTTCGAGAAAAACAATGCCGAGCTGAACCTCTCCAGGGTTCCGCCGAACCAAAAGGAGTCCTGATCCGCTGCCCCTCGTTTGGCCAAGCGCCACATATTATCCGCCGTGTCACAACCCCCACACATCACATTGCTCGACGCCTCCGAACTCAAGGTTCGGTTCAACGACAATGAAGTGCTCAAGTCGGCGTCGCTGACGATCCGCGATGGCGATCACTTGGGGATGGTCGGGCGCAACGGCTGCGGCAAGTCGACATTCCTGAAAATTCTCGCCGGCATAGCGCAGGCTGATGACGGCAAAGTCACTCCGCGCTCCGGCTTGGGGATCGGTTATCTGCCGCAGGGTCTCGATGCTTCCGACGGCGTCTCCGTGCTCGATACGATTCGCGACGGTGCGGCGCACTCGTTCAATCTGCTCGACGAGTACGAGTCGCTGCCCGCCGACTCGAACCGGCAGACCGAGCTGGAGCAACAAATCGCCACCGCCGATGCGTGGAACATCGAGACTCGAATCGAGACGGCGATGATGCACCTGAATACTCCCGCCGCAGACCGATTGATGGGCACCTTGTCCGGCGGCGAAAAGCGGCGGGTTGCCCTCTGTCGCGCGATCGTCTCCAACCCGGATTTCCTGATTCTCGACGAGCCGACCAACCATCTCGACACCGACTCGATCGAGTGGATGGCGCAGTACCTGAAAAAGTTTCGAGGCGCGTTTCTCGTCGCAACGCACGACCGGTATTTCCTCGACGAAACCTGCAACCACATCGTCGAGTTGCAGGCCGGCCGTTTTCACACTCACAAGGGCAACTACTCCGACTACCTCGAGTCGAACCTCGCCCGGATGGAAAACGAGCAGGCAATTGAGTTGAAGCGAAAGCGTTTCCTGCGCCGCGAGCTGGACTGGATTCGCCGCGGCCCGAAGGCGCGCACAACCAAGGCCAAGTTTCGGGTGGACAAGTTTCACTCGATCAAAAACACGCAGGGTCCCGACAAGGAGTTGTCGATGGATTTGATCATCCCGCCGCCGGGACAGTTGGCCAACCGCGTGGTGGACCTGATCAACGTCAGCCTCGAGTTGGGCGGCAGGGAGCTGATCAAACGATTTGATTTCAAGTTTGAGGCCAGCATGCGCATCGGCATTTGTGGCCGCAACGGCCTGGGCAAAACGAGCCTGCTCAGGATTGTGCTGGGCCAGCTTGCCCCGACCGGTGGCAGCCAAAAAACCGGCGTGCTGACCCAGTTCAACTACGTGGACCAGGAACGGGTGCAGCTCGACCCGGAAAAGACGCTGCTGCAGGAGGTCGCCGAAGGCGCAGACACGATCCCGTTCGGCAACGGCAAGCTGACGATTCGGGCGTACTTGCAGCGGTTCGGCTTTGATCCCAAGCGGATCAACATGAAGGTCAAAAGCCTGTCCGGCGGCGAGAAAAGCCGGCTGCTGTTGGCGCGCATTCTCAAGCATGGCGGCAACTTCCTGATCATGGACGAGCCAACCAACGATCTCGACCTGCCGACATTGCGGTTGCTGGAGGAGGCGCTGCTGGCATTCTCCGGCTGCGTGTTGGTGGTGAGTCACGACCGTTATTTTCTAAACCGGGTCTGCACCGGCATCATCGCGTTCGAGGGTGACGGACTGGTTGCATACAACGAGGGCGACTACGAGTACTACCGCGAAAAACTTGCCGAGCGAAAAATGCGCTTGGCCAAACGACCAGTAGCCACCCAGGCCAATGCCGGATCAAGCCACGCACCCGAGGCCAAGCCGCGCAAGATGACTTGGAAAGAGAAAGCCGAGCTCGAGGGCATGGAGGCGGCGATCCTCAAGGCTGAAGAGGCAGCGGCCCGGATCGAGAGCCTGTTCGCCGACCCGGAGTTTCACTCGAAGCACGGTGCGAAAACCATTGAACTGACCAGTGAACTGGAGACTTCAAAAAAACAGGGCGCCGCACTTTATGCGCGTTGGGAGGAACTTGAAGCGATTCGGGCTGCCAACGAAAAGCCCTGAGCGTTACTCAGGACTGTAGCCAGCGCCGGGTTCGGAGGCCGGAGGATTTTCGGTCTCGATTGGGGAAGCCTCCAACTGATTCTTCATCTCCTTGCCCGAGCGGAACTTCACAACCTTGCGCGCAGGGATACGGATATCAACAGTTGGATCCTTGGGATTGCGCCCGATGCGTTCCTTGCGAACCTCAATCTTGAAGACACCAAAGTTGCGCAACTCCACTGTGTTGCCATTGACCAGGGCATCGCGGATGGCGCCGAGTGTCTGGGAGATCACTTCTGCGACTTGTGCCTGATGAAGTTTGATATCCGGCTTGAGCGCGAGACGCACCCGAGTTGACAAGTCTCGCTTGGTGACGGTGCTCTTTTCATTGTCGACGGTGTTCATAAGCGGAAGGTTAGGCCGATCAATCGCTGAAGGAGCGTGCCTACGCCCAAGACCCCGCTCCGTCAAGCCGCTTTTTTGTAAAAAATCACCCCCCCAACGGCGTTAACTCCCGCTTGGCCAAGCGCTTGGCCAAGTGCGGACGCCTAGGCGACGATGGATTTGATGACGTGAGCCTCGTCCTCAACGCCAGTCAACCGGGCATCCAAACCCTGAAAACGATACGTAAACCTTTTGGAATCAATGCCTAGCAGATGAAGCATGGTTGCGTGAAGATCCCGCACATGGACTCGATCCTTGGTGGCGTAATAGCCCAGTTCATCCGTCTCGCCGTGGGTGATGCCCCCCTTGATTCCGCCCCCGGCGAGCCACATCGAAAAAGCCCGAATATGGTGATCCCGGCCGGCCGCGGAGCCTTTCCCCTGAAACATTGGTGTCCGGCCGAACTCGCCGCCCCAGATCACCAGCGTGTCGTCGAGCATGCCGCGCGCTTTCAAATCCTTCACCAGTGCCGCGCTTGGATGGTCGCAGAGGCCGCAGCAAATTTTCATGTATCGCTCCAGGTCGCCGTGATGATCCCAACCACGATGGTACAGGTGAATGAAGCGCGTGCCCCGCTCAGCCAACCGCCGGGCGAGCAGACAATTGGCGGCGAACGATCCGTCCATCCCCTTGACACCGTAGGCATCGAGCACGTGCTGCGGCTCGCCGGAAAAGTCCATCAACTCCGGCACGCTGGCCTGCATGCGAAACGCCAACTCGTACTGGGCGATGCGCGTGTCGATCTCCGGGTTGGCGAC
>DQOE01000373.1 GCA_015658765.1 Verrucomicrobiota bacterium
GCAGAATCGGCCTACTTGAACAGCAACGAATACAAACGAGCCAAAGTCGAAGTGGAGACGCGCGATGCGCGGTTCATCCGCCAATGCCGCAAGGATTTCCCGCTACACACCTATCGCCGACTCGCCCCGTTGTTGCACCAGTTGCGCGTGGTGAAGACGGATCTGGAAATTGAGTTGTTAAATGAGGCGATCGATATTACCGCCAAAGGATTCCGCCGCACGCTGCGCTTCGTGAAGCCGGGCGTGACCGAGTACGAGGTGGAGGCCGAATGGGCGCGCGAGTTCATCCGCCGCCGCGGCAAATTCGCCTATACACCCATTGTCGCCGCCGGAAAAAACAACTGCGTGCTGCACTATCTGCAAAACGATCAAGTTTGTAAAAAAAGCCAGTTGCTGCTGATGGATGTGGGAGCCAGTTACGCAAATTACAACGCCGACATGACGCGCACGATTCCCGTGAGCGGCAAGTTTAGCCGCCGCCAAAAGCAGGTTTACAACGCCGTGCTGCGCGTGCTGCGCGCGAGCATCGACGGGGCCACCGTTGGCAAGCTCCACCGCGACTGGACGAAAGAATCACAGGCGCGCATGAACGAGGAACTGCTGAAACTCGGCCTGCTCAAGCCCAGCCAAGTGAAAAAGCAGGATCCCGACAACCCCGCCTGCCGCAAATATTTCATGCACGGCCTTGGCCACCCGCTGGGGCTCGACGTGCACGACGTCGGCGACGCCAACGCCCCCTTCGCCCCCGGGACCGTGCTAACTGTTGAACCGGGCATCTACCTCCCGAACGAGGGGTTCGGCATCCGACTCGAGGACGATATCGTCGTCACCAAGGATGGCCCGATAAACCTGATGGCCAAAATCCCGATCGAAGCGGACGAGATCGAGAGCATAATGAACCGGTGAAACAGATCCTGCCTGTAGTTTGTGTTCTCTTCGCACTCCTGTATGGCGCTCATGGCGACAACTTTGCCAAGGATCGGCTCGTTGCGTGGTGCATCGTGCCATTTGACGCCAGGCAGCGAGGGCCGGCTGAGCGAGCGGAGATGCTGGTGCGGCTCGGCCTCAAGCGCGTGGCCTACGATTGGCGCGCGAAACATGTGAAAGATTTTGAAGAGGAAATTCTTCAATACAAAAAGCACGGGCTTGAGTTCTTCGCCTTTTGGAGCGTGCACGAGGATGCCTTTCGGTTGTTTCAAAAGCACAAGATACATCCGCAGGTTTGGCATACGTTGGGCAACCCGGATGCAGCCACACAGGAGGCCCGTGTTGAAGCAGCGGCCAGGGCGATGTTGCCGTTGGTGGAGCGCACAAGGCAGCTTGGTTGTGCACTTGGCCTCTATAACCATGGCGGCTGGGGTGGCGAACCGGCGAATCTCGTGGCGGTGTGCAAGCATCTTAGAGCGCATCACAACGCCGGACATGTAGGCATTGTTTACAACCTGCACCACGCCCACGGACACATCGCGGATTTTGAAAAGTCGCTGAAACTCATGCAACCACACCTCCTTTGCCTGAATCTCAACGGGATGAACGACGACGCGAAACCAAAGATTTTGCCGCTTGGCCAAGGGCGGCATGAGTTGGCGCTGCTCAACACGATTCGACAATCCGGCTACCGGGGAGCAATCGGCATCCTCGATCACCGCAGCGTCATCGACACCGAGGTTGCCCTGCGCGAAAATCTCGACGGTTTAAAGAAACTTCTCAAGCAGTTGGGCGCCATGGAAACACTCAAGTCTTATCGAGACTAACCGTGTTAACGCAAAAACACAGGGCGGCATCTGCGATGAATGGAGAGTCAAACGTTACAGCAAGCCTTAACCCAGCAACCGCAATGCGGACTGAGGAAAAACGTTGGCTCGGGCCAACATGGCCGCACCGGTTTGGACCAGTATGTTTTGACGCGCGAAGTTAGTGCTCTCCTCGGCAACATTTACATCCTTTATCCGGCTGCTTGCCGCCGCCAGGTTCTCCATGGTAACGGATAACTGTTGCTCCGTCATATTCAACCGTTGAATGTTAGCGCCTGCATTGGCACGCATGTCAGCCAGATTCTGGATGGCTGTCTGAATATTACTCAAGGCACTTGCCGAACTGGTTGTGTTGTAGATCGCACTCGATGACGAGTTGTAGATGTTCGCCAAACCGCTTGTCACCGTGCTCGACGTCAAGTCAACCGCATTCATTGTGAACATGGCGGCATCGCTGTCAATGGTCACCACCTGTCCGCTGCTCGCGAACAGTATCGTGCCATTGTACTTCTTCGCACCGATGTCGCTGATGTAGTTCTGCAACTGGCTGAACTCGACGGCATAGTTCGATCGGTCCTTGTCAGACTTGGTCGCATCCTGTGCGACAGCAGACAACTCACTCATGCGCTCGAGCGCCGTCTGCACATTCTGTAAAAAACCGTCCTGAGACAGCGAGAAGGTGTTTGCATTGGCTATGTTATCCTTGGCTGTAGAAGTGCGGTTTACCTGGGCATCCGTTGAATCGCTCTCTCGGCAGCTTCCAGCTGCCTCCGAAAAACCCCACAACAGTTTCAGCGCATAGGAGAGGTTGATCCGCGCCTCCGTGAACTCCGGCAGAACTTTGATGGCCGCCCGATAGGCAATGACGGCGGCCTCGATCGATCCGGCCTGCTGCTGGGCCAAGCCACAATTGTAGTTCACCACAGGATTGCCGGGCACGATGTCCAACGCCTCGCCAAACAACTTCAGCGCCTCATCCACTTCCCCGGCCTTGGCCAACTCAATCCCTAGCTGCAAAAGCTTATTGGCTTTCTCTTCTGACGGCACGGGCCTGTTGTCCCACCAGCAACCCCTTGGCCGCAATTGTTTTCTTACGTTAAACGTTTCCTTACTTCGGGCAACGATCTAAGGTACGATGCGCGCGCATGATTCGGAACATCATCTTTGATTGGTCGGGCACGCTTGTGGACGACCTGCCGGGCGTCTTCAAGGCCACCAACTACATCCTCAAGCAGGCAGGCGTCGCGACACTTACGCTGGCTGAGTTCCGAGCCGAGTTTGAGTTGCCCTTCACCGGCTTCTACGATCGCTTCACCCCCGACGTCCCGCTCGAGCAACTCGAGGAATGGTTTCACAGCTACTTTGGGAAAGTTTGCGGCGAGGTGATTGCCCTGCCCCATGCCGGCGAGTTTCTTGATTTCTGCAAATCCGAGAAGCTTCGCTGCTTTGTCCTCAGCGCCGTCAAGCCGGAGTACTTCACCGAACAGGCTGCCAACGTCGGGATGAGCAATTGCTTTGAGCGAACCTACCTAGGCGTATGGGACAAGCGGGAAAAAATTCACGACATCATTGAGGAAAACAATCTCTCGAAGGACGAGACGCTGTACATCGGCGACATGCAGCACGATGTCAAGACGGCGCACCACGGCGGCATTCACTCCTGCGCGCTGCTCACCGGTTACAACACGCTCGATCAACTCCGCGAAGCCAACCCCACCCACATCGCCACGGACTTGGATGAGTTCAAAGGCACCTTGCAAGCCAACGGCATGACCCTGCCAAGCAGCAACCGCAGGCCTGTCGCAACCGTTGGCGCGCTGATTTACGATGCACTTGGCCAAGTGCTGATGGTTCGCACTGACAAATGGTCCGGCAAGTGGGGCATCCCGGGCGGCAAGATCGAACACGGTGAATCGTCCGAAGACGCACTCCGCCGCGAGATCGCCGAGGAAACCGCGCTCACGATCACCGGCATCGAGTTTGTGCTTTCGCAGGACTGCATCGATTCAGAGGAGTTTTACCGGCCCGAACATTTCATCCTGCTCAATTACACCTGCCGGGTCACCGGAGAAACCGACGTGACGCTCAACGATGAGGCGCAGGCGTTTCGCTGGGTGAGCGAACCCGATGCGCTGCAACTCGACCTGAACCGGCCCACCCGCATACTGCTCGACGCCGTAATGGCCAACGCAACAATTCCCGCCGATGCCTGACCGTATCACTATCGAGGACTTGGAGGTTCGGTTTCATGTTGGCGTGCCGGACGAGGAACGAACGGAGCCGCAGCGGCTTCTCATCACCATCGAGTTGGCCCACGACCTCGGGGCAAGCGGAGCAACCGACAACCTGACTGAGACCATTGACTATTTTGCCGTCTGCCAAGCGGTCAGAGCGCTTGGCCAAGCGCGAAGCTGGAAACTCATTGAAGCACTGGCCGATGACATTTGCATGCTCGTGCTCGAGCAATTCAAGCCAAGCGCCGTGCGGGTTGCGGTCAAGAAATTCATCCTGCCCGACACCCGCTGGGTCAGCGTCGAGATGACACGGCCAATGAACCGGTGACCCCGCCATCGGCAGTCCGGGGTTGCATTTCGTCCCCTCAATCTTGAATAATGCACGGGCGCTTGGCGGCCAGCACAACGATGAAAATTAACCCAACCCTCCTGACTTTAATGCTCGGCCTGTTGTGCCAATCCGCCATCGGCGACTCGGCCGATTCTGAATTCCTGCTGAACAGTGAGCAGCGCGAACCATCCGTCGAAAACATCCTCACGTGGGACGCCGTGGCCAAGGCGCACAACGCGAAGCCGAGCGAACAGGACATCGGCTTCGAGTTTCGTTTTCATAACAAAACCGGCGGCGAGGTTCAGATTAAGCGAGCAGACTCCTCCTGCGGTTGCACGGTTGCGCGGTTGCCCAAGCTGCCCTGGACCATCATGCCAGGACAAAAAGGCAGCATACCGGTCACGATGGATATACGCGGCAAAACCGGTGTCATCACCAAGACCGTCGTCATTGCAACCGACAAGGGCCTCATCCCGCTCAAGGCGCGTGTCGCCATAGGCGCTGCTTCCAAGCCGCTCAAGAAACGCTCGAAGGAGGAACGTGCCGCCAACCTCCGCGCCGCCGCACAAAACCGGCAGGCCGTTTTTGCGGGCAAGTGCGTCGAGTGCCATGTCATCCCGACAATCGGAAAACGTGGCAAACAACTTTACTCGACGGCCTGCGGCATCTGCCACGAATCCAAAAACCGGGCGCCATTCGTCACAGATCTTCGCCCCTTGGCCAAGGGCAAGGACAGCCAATACTGGCAACAATGGATCGCCGAAAGCAAACCGAACACCCTGATGCCGGCATTCGCCAAGAAGCACGGCGGTCCACTTGACGACAACCAAATTAGGACACTCGTCGCTTATCTCACCCGTATTTTCCCCCGCGAACTGAAAACCCGCCGCGCCGCCACCTTGAAAAACAAACCGGCTCTAAAATGAGCGGCTTGTTCATCACGTTCGAAGGCATCGAGGGGTGTGGAAAATCCACCCAGATTGAGCGACTGGCCAAGCGACTGGCCGATGCCGGACGGGAAACCGTCTCTCTCCGTGAGCCGGGCGGCACGACCATCGGCGAAGCCATCCGCGACCTGGTAAAGCACCCCCCCGGCAACAAGCCGATCTCGCCCGACACCGAATTGCTGCTCATGAACGCCAGCCGGGCGCAGCTTGTGCAGGAGGCAATCCGACCCGCCTTGGCCAAGGGCACGGTGGTGCTGTGCGACCGTTTTTACGATTCGTCGCTGGCCTATCAGGGCTACGGGCGTGGACTCGACTTGGTCAAGGTGCAGCAGGCCATCGACTTGGCCGTTGGCGAAACCAAGCCAAACCTCACGCTGCTGCTCGA
>DQOE01000109.1 GCA_015658765.1 Verrucomicrobiota bacterium
ACGCCCTCGTCGATGCCGCGCTGGAGGAATTTCACGTTGGTGACGAACAGGTCGTCGCCGACGAGTTGCACGCGGTCGCCGATTTTGTCTGTGAGCGCCTTCCAGCCGGCCCAGTCGTTTTCGTCGCAGCCATCCTCGATGCTGACGATGGGGTACTTGCCGGTGAGTTCGTCGTAGAAGGCCACCAACTCGGCGGCGGTCAGCTCGTCGCCGGTGCTTTTCTTGAAGACGTACCGTTCCCTCTCCGCGTCGTAGAACTCGCTGCTGGCCACGTCGAGCGCGAGGAAGATTTGTTTTCCGGCCTGGTAGCCGGCGTCGCTCGTGGCGGAGAGGATCGCCTCGAGCGCCTCCTCGACACTGCCGAGCGCGGGCGCGAAACCGCCCTCGTCGCCAACGGCGGTGGAGAGGCCCTTCTTTTTCAGCACGGCCTTTAGGGCGTGAAAAATCTCGGTGATCGCGCGCAGGCCCTCGGAGAATGTGTCGAAGCCCCGGGGCATGACCATGAATTCCTGAAAATCGATCGGCGCGTCGCTGTGGGCGCCGCCGTTGATGACGTTGGCCATCGGCACTGGCAGGACGTTGGCGTCCGCGCCGCCGAGATGGCGGTAGAGCGATTGGCCGGCCGCGGCCGCGGCCGCCTGCGCGCTGGCCAGCGACACGGCGAGGACGGCGTTCGCGCCGAGGGTGGCCTTGTTGTCGGTGCCGTCGAGGTCGAGCATCGCCTGGTCGATCGCGGCTTGGTCGGCGGCGTCAGCGCCCTTGAGCGCGGGCAAGATTTTCTCGTTAATGTTGGCGACGGCCTGCCGGACGCCTTTGCCGAGGTAGCGGTTTTTGTCGCCGTCGCGCAGCTCGAGCGCCTCGTGTTCGCCGGTGCTCGCGCCGCTGGGGACGGCGGCACGGCCAACGGTGCCGCTCTCGAGGGTCACGTCTGCCTCGACAGTGGGGTTGCCGCGCGAGTCGAGGATTTCGCGGGCCAGGATGCTTTTAATGTTTGTCATGAAGATAAGCCACCCGATTGCGGATGGCGGGACATGATAGGTTGCAATCGTTCGCCGTCAAGCGGCGGTTTTTGGGAGAATGCGCTTGGCCAAGCCTGTCGCGCTACGGCTTGGGAGCGGGGTCGAGCGGGAGCGCCTCGCCGGCTTCGTCCCACTTGGCCGTGGCTGTGAACTTGCCGTTGACGAACGTGCCTTCCGTCTTGCGTTGTCCGTTGGCGTGCCAATGAATCGCCGGCCCGCTTGGTTTGCCGTTCTTGAATTCAACCGCGCTGCGGAGGTTGCCGTTGTCCCACCAGGTTTTCCAGCGGCCATGTTGCATGCCATTTTTGTAACCGCCCTCGGCCTGTTTCCAGCCCTCGATTGTCCACCGCTTGGTCTGGCCGGTGTACGGCTCAGGCTCGCCGATGACGTGCCAACGTTGTTCCTTCAACTCAAGACGATGCTCCTCGATGAAACGTTCGCGTTTGGGCTTGCGAATCGACGGCGCGGCGGCAACCGGCTCGGCAACCGGCTTGGGCTGCGCGGCGGGTGCCGTGGCAGGCACCGGCTCAATGGGCTTCGCCGGTTCCGGCTCGGGCTCCGCAACCTGCTCGGGAACGGACTCGGCGGCAGTCGGCGGCGGTGCCGGTTCAGTTGGCTCGGGAGTGGGCTTGGTTTCGGGGGCGGGCGTTGGCTCTGTAGCCGGCTTGGCGACGGGTGCCGGGGTACTCTCGGCGGGCGGCGGCGTGGGGGGTTCGCCGGGACCGCAGGCAACGAGCAGGGCCAAGGCGGCCAGTTGGACGGGTAACAATCTCACGCGGCAAAACTCTCCAAGTCCACCGGACAAGGCAAGACCGATCCGCTTGGCCAAGCGCGAAAAATCCGGAATCAAGGCGTGCTCGGGCTGCCGCTGGAACTGCCTTCCGGCGCACCCACGGAGGCTCCCCCGCCGCCACCACCGCTGTAACCGCCGCCGCCGGATGAGCCACCACCGCCGGATGAGCCGCCGCCGCCGCTGTGGGTGGAACCGCCGCCGCTCAGGTTTGTGAAGTCACTCGCCGTGCCGCCGCCGGGAGGCGTCCAGCCGTGGGAGCCGTGGTAATACGATGAGTGGTATTGGCTGGAGTAACCCCTCCCGTACGCGTCACCGTAGCTCCGCCAAGCCTGCCGGTTCAGTTTCTGCCGAACCTTGGCCCAATAAACTTTCTCGGGCACGACTTTGCCGCTTTCGGAGTAAAAAGTAACCTTCGACTCGGAGCCCGCGAGGTACTCGGAGAGAATTTTCGCCTTGCCGTTTGGATACCACTGGCCCCATGCCCCGTCACGATGTCCATCCTGATAAAGTCCGGCGACGTGTTGGCCGCCATTCTCCGGATACCACTGGGTGTATTCGCCGTGGCGTTTGCCGTTTAGCATCTCGCCCTCCCATGCCTTGTCGCCTTTGATGTACCACGCCTCGTGTTTGCCGGTGTACGGTTCGTCGGCACCGGCGGCGTAGTAGAGCCCGTCATCCTTCAGCCAAAGCTCCGGGCGAAAGATGGACACCTGCTCGTCGTGAGCCAGTTGCTTTGCGGTCTGACAACCGGCAATCACCAACGCGACTGCCGCCAACACGGGGAGTTTGATACGGTTCACTACATCACCTTTTATTCGTTTTGTTTCTGTTCAGTTGGTGCTGCGGGAGATTCCGCGGGCTTGACAGGCTTCAGCTCAAACATGATCTGCTCGACGCCCTCCTCCCAAGTGGACTCCTTGGCCTTGACACCCTCCTCATCGAATCGAGTCCACGCGCCTTCTTTTTTGCCGTCCTTGTAGCTGCCCTCCCAGTGCAGTTGGCCGTTGGCGTGCCAGATCTTCCATGGGCCGGTTTGTTTGCCGGCCTCGATTTTACCCTCTTGTGCCTTTTCGCCGTTGGGATGATAAACCAAGCCGTTTCCGGTGAACGCCGTTTCCGCGCCGGTTTTGTAGTACAAACCGTCCTCACGCTGCTCCAGCCCGACTTCCGCACGGTTCAAGGCATTCAAGCCATACAAAACAACGGCCAGACTCACTGCGATAATTGCGATCCATTTCATAAAGGAGTCCGAATGGTATCGCTGATTTTACCGCCACGCAAACGTAAAATCGCAGCTTGGCCAAGCGCTTGGCCGGCGGAATTTCCTTCAACTAAGCTACTGGCTGGTGGAGACTGCGCGGCCATGTCGGAGAACTTGTTTGACTTGAGCGGAGAGGTGGCCGTGGTGATCGGTGCCACGGGAGCATTGGGCGGCGCCTGCGCGTTGGCGATGGCCAAGGCCGGGGCCAGGGTCGCCGTGGCGGGCCGCAACGCCGAGCGCGGCGAGGCCCGCGTGCAGGAGATCGCCGATGCCGGCGGCCAAGCGCAGTTTTTTGCCTGCGACGCGATGGATCCCGCCAGCCTCAAGTCGTGCCACGAGGCCGTTGACCAAGCGCTTGGCGCGCCGACGGTGCTGCTCAACGCCGCCGGCGGCAACCACCCGGACGCCGTTGTCACGCCGGAGATGCCGTTCGAAAAAATCCCGCTGCCGGGCTGGGCGAAGGTGTTCGACCTCAACCTCGTCGGCGGCCTGTTGTTGCCGTGCCAGGAATTCGGGCCGGCGATGTGCGGGCACGGCAGGGGCAGCATCATCAACATCGCCAGCGTCACGTCGCACCTGCCGCTCTCGAAAGTGATCGCCTACTCGGCGTCCAAGGCGGCGGTGCTGAGCGCCACCCGTTTTCTCGCGCGCGAATGGGCCACAAAAGGCGTGCGCGTCAACAGCATCACCCCCGGTTTTTTCCCGGCCGAGCAAAACAGGAAACTGCTTTTCAACGAGGACGGCACGCCGAGCGACCGCGCCAAGGCAATCTTCGGCCACACGCCGATGGACCGCTTCGGCGACCCCAGCGAACTGGCCGGCGCGGCCGTTTATCTCGCCAGCGAAAAGGCAGCGAGCTTCGTCACCGGCTCCGACATCGTCGTCGATGGCGGGTTCCTCAGCACAACCATCTGACACTCCGTGGGGGTTGTTTCCAAAAAAGTTTCCGAGGGCAAACTGCTCACCGCCGAACAGGCGCGCGACGTCGTGGCCAGGGCGATGCCGGAGGAGGACTTTCGCGATCGCAAGGTGCTGTTGATCGTCCCCGACGGCACGCGCACCGCGCCGGTCGGCACGATGTTCAAGGCCATCCACGACCAGATCGGCGGGACGGCTGCCGCGCTCGACGTGATGATCGCGCTGGGCACGCACCAGGCGATGAGCGAGGAGGCGATCGAGCAGCGGCTGGAGATCGCCCACGACGAACGCACCGGCCCGTACGCCTCGGTTCAGTTTTTTAACCACGCCTGGGACGACCCCGGCGCGCTCCGCAACATCGGCACCCTTTCCACGGAGGAGATCAGCGACTTGAGCGGA
>DQOE01000209.1 GCA_015658765.1 Verrucomicrobiota bacterium
ACGACCATGACACCTTTCATGATGATCCAGTGGCCGGGGAAGGTGCAAATGTAAGGGTAGTCGCCGGGCTTTTTCGGCGCGGTAAAGCGTAGGGCGGTTGCGGAGAGCGGGGCGACCATCCGGGTGGCGTGGAGCACTTTTTTTGACTTGGGAACGTACTGGCCGCGCTGAGCCTCCTTGGGATCCTTGGCCATTTCGTTGGCTGCCAGGCCAACCTCCTCGCTGGCACCCGGCATTACGATCACGATGTTGTGTGCCGTGGCGTCCGGGTTGGTGAAGTCGATTCGGACCGGTTGGCCGACTAGCACCTCGAATTGTGTGATGTCGTATAGCATTCTTTCCTTTACCGCCGAGATCTTCACGACCTTCAAGTTTTTCTGTGAATCAAATTGCGCGTCCTTTGCGGAGTAACGTTTGTTGGGCGACATTTTTTGGCGCAGGTTGAAGGCGGTCATGAACACGGCCAGTTCAGGATGCTCGGCGATGAAGTCGGCATTGCCTTTCCACAACGGCTCGATCATGCGCGAGCCGAGCGCGGTGCGGATGGCGTAGCTCAGGTGGCCGATGTTCGGATGCTTAATCGTGTCGAGCAAAGCGTCGAGTGCGGCGGGTGTGCCGATGTAGCTAGCGGCGATGGCGGCCTCCATGCGCACGAGGCCGCTCGGGTCATTGGCGAGTTTTCGGAGGAGCGCCGGGCCGTTGTCGAATTGATCGTGCCAGTAGCGAAATTGATGCGTCGCTGCGGCGCGCGCGTGGTGGTTGTCGCACTCGAGCAGTTCGATCAGGAGCCGGGTGTTGGTGGTGTCGATGCCGCGATAAGTCCATACGGCTTCGATCTGGTGGTGTCGATGCCGAGGGTCGGTTGGGTCGAGCTTGGCCACCCACGCGTCGAGCGCGGCCTTGGCCTTGGCCGGGTCGCGTTCGCGCAGTTCGCGCTTGGCCCAGTAGCGGTAGCGGTATTCGCGGCGCTTCAGGATGTCGAGCAGTTGGCCAAGCGGCGCGCCGTCGATCCGCGGCATCTTCTGCGGCTTGGCTCCCTTGGGCATGATGCGGAAAATCCGGCCGCTCACCCGGTCGCGCCGCTCGTCGCGTAATGAGTATTGGGCGTGGCCCTTGACAGGGTTGTACCAGTCGCAAACGTACATCGCGCCATCCGGCCCGTAGCGCAGATCGACCGGGATGAAGCTTAGGTTGCGTGAGAAAATGATGTTGCTGACATACTCCTCGTCGTAGCCAAACTCGGATTCGTGCCAGCGATGGAATTCGACGCGGTTGGTCGGCTTGTACCGCACCTTGACGAAGCCTCCCTGCATTTCCTCCGGCCAGTTGGGAAAATCAACAAACTCCTGGCCGCAGGTGCCGGAATAGGCCCGCAGGCCAACCGGACGGGGGTGCTGTGCCGGATACGCAGGATCGAGCGAGTGGAAGGCCTGCGCGTAAATGGGGTAGCTCGCCATGTGCTGGCCCCAGTCGTCGAATGTCACCCCCCACGGGTTGGTGCTCTGGTGGGTGCCAAACGCCGTTAGCCGATGCCGCTTCGGCTCGAAGCGAAACCAGCCGCTGTTCTGCTGGCGCACCGGGCCGTACGGCGTCTCGACCTGGCTGTGGTGAAAAATCCCCTCGCGGAAAATCAGGTCGCCGTCAGGTGTCCACGTGAAGTCGTGCAGCGCGTGGTGTGAGTCTTCGCAGCCGAAACCGGTGAGGACTTTTTCGCGGGTGTCGGCCCTGCCGTCGCCGTCGGTGTCCTTGATGAAAATGAGATGAGGTTCCTCGGAGACGTACAGTCCGCCGTTGCCGAACTCGAATGACAACGGGATCTGTAGGTCGTCGGCGAAGACGCTGGATTTGTCAGCGCGCCCGTCGCCGTCGGTGTCCTCGAGGATGATGATCTTGTCGTTGGATTCGTTGCCGGGATAAACGTGCGGGTAGGTCGTCGAGCAGCTGACCCAAAGCCGGCCCCTGGCATCCCAGCGCATTTGGATTGGGCAGGCCAAGTCGGGGAAATCCTTTTCGGTGGCGAACAGGTTCACCTCGAAGCGCGGATCGATTTCGAATGCCTTCAACTCGTCCTCCGGCGGGAGGAGTTGGTTCGCGCCCCGGCTCTGTGTGGTCTGCGGCAGTGGCGGGATGTTCGAGTCGTCGATCTTCTTCGTCACCTGTTTGCCATTGGCCAAGTCCCAGATGCGCTGGTCGCGGTTGGTTGTCATGAGGTCGAAGTTTCGCATCGCTGGCAGGAAGTCGAGATAGCCGTAGCTGCGATTGCGTCCGCCGGTGTAATAAAATGTGTTCACCGGCCGGAATCGGCGGAAGAACTGCCTGTTTTTCTCCAGAACCGCCGCACGGATCTCCTCGTTCGGCACCGGCGTCTCGATGCCGAAAGCCGCCCTGAACACCGTCCCGGCAAACAGCCGGTAGCCGTCGTCATTGAGGTGGCAGCCGTTGAACGTTAGGTCGTGCTGCGGTGCTGCCATCGCCTTTTCGGTGACCGAAAAAAGATCGACGAAACCGATTTGCTGCTTCGCTGCGATTTTGCGCATGGC
>DQOE01000311.1 GCA_015658765.1 Verrucomicrobiota bacterium
CGAAACGAGCTTCGGGCGATGGCCCGTGAGATCGTTGGCCAGGCGGATTTTCTGGAGGTGTACGTCGAGTGCAGTTTTGAAACGTGCGAACGGCGTGATGTAAAGGGCCTGTACGCCAAGGCCAAGGCCGGCGGGGTGAAGCAGTTCACCGGCAGGGATTCCGCGTTTGAGCCGCCCGAGCCGCGCGAGGCTGCCGAGCTGATTTTGAACACCGACGAGCAGGGCGAGGACGAATCTATCGAGCAACTTTACCGGGCTGTGCATCCGCGCGTGGCACTGCCCAATGCATAGAATGAGCGAACACAAAAGCTATCAACTGACCCATTTGGAGCAACTGGAGGCCGAGTCCATCTTCATCATGCGAGAGGTGGCCGCGCAATTCGGCAAACCGGCGTTGTTGTTTTCCGGCGGCAAGGATTCCATCGTGATGGTGCGCTTAGCGCAGAAGGCTTTTTGGCCGTCCAGGCTGCCGTTCCCGCTGGTGCACGTGGACACCGGGCACAACTTCGGCGAGACGATTGTGTTCCGCGATCGCTTGGCCAAGGAGCTCGGTGCGGAGTTGATTATCGGCAGCGTGCAGGCGGAGATTGACGCCGGCCGGGCCAGGGAGGAGACCGGCCCGAACCCAAGCCGCAACCGCCTGCAGATCCCCGCGCTGCTCAACGCCATCGAGCAGCACAAGTTCGACGCCTGCCTCGGCGGCGCGCGGCGCGATGAGGAAAAGGCGCGCGCGAAGGAACGCTTCTTCTCCCACCGCGACTCGTTCGGCCAGTGGGACCCGAAGAACCAGCGGCCCGAGTTGTGGAACCTGTTCAACGGCCGGATGGACTTTGGCGAGCACTTCCGCATTTTCCCGATCAGCAACTGGACAGAGATGGATGTGTGGCAGTACATCAAGATGGAGGACATCTCGCTGCCGAGCATCTACTTTTCGCACGAGCGCGAGTTCGTCCGGCGCGACGGTGTGCTGCTTGGCCGGTGTGAGCACATCACGCTGCTCGACGGCGAGCAGTGGGAGTGCGCCAACGTGCGCTGCCGCACCGTCGGCGACATGACCTGCACCGGCATGGTCGAGAGTGTCGCCAACAACGTGGACGACATCATCGAGGAAGTCGCCGCCGCGCGCCAAACCGAGCGAGGCGGCCGCGCCGACGACAAGCGCGGTGAAACCGCAATGGAAGACCGGAAAAAAGAGGGGTATTTTTAGACACGGATTTCACGGGTTTTCACGGATGGCTGCTGAACTGTTATTACGGGATGAGACGCATCGGTTGATTGGGTTTTGTATGGATATACATAACGAATTGGGGAGGGGCCATCATGAGGTGGTTTATAGGGATCCGTTAGTGGTGGAACTGGGGCGGGCGGAGATTCCTTTTGAGCGGGAGAAGAAATATGAGATCCAATACAAGGGCGTGACGTTGGCGCATCCATACTACGCTGACTTTGTGGTATGGGATAAAATTATCTTCGAAGCGAAAGCGATTGAAAAGCTGGCGAGTTCGCATGTGAAACAGGTTTTGAATTATCTCGCAGCCGCCAAACTCCGCGTCGGCCTACTTGTCAATTTCGGAACCGACTCGCTCGAATGGAAACGTGTCATTCTCTAAAAAAATCTGTGCTAATCCGTGAAATCCGTGTCTAAAAATCATCGAGAATAAAATGAGTGCCGAAACGAAGGGCTATTTGGACATGGATCTGCTGCGGTTCACAACCGCGGGCAGTGTGGATGACGGCAAAAGCACGCTCATAGGGCGGTTGCTCTATGACTGTAAGTCGATCTTCGAGGACCAGTGGGAGGCGATTGAGCAGTCGAGCAAGCAACGCGGCGATGAGAATGTGAACCTTGCGCTGCTCACCGACGGATTGCGCGCCGAGCGCGAGCAGGGTATCACGATTGATGTGGCGTATCGTTATTTCGCCACGCCCAAGCGCAAGTTCATCATTGCCGACACGCCCGGCCACATCCAGTACACGCGCAACATGGTCACCGGCGCGTCCACGGCGAACCTGGCGATCATCCTCATCGACGCGCGTCACGGCGTCATCGAGCAGACCTGCCGCCACTCGTTCATCGCCAGCCTGCTGCAAATCCAGCACATCATCGTCTGCGTGAACAAGATGGATCTCGTCGATTGGAGTGAGGATCGCTTCAACGAGATCGTTGGCCAGTACAAGGAATTTGCCTCGCGCCTCGAGGTGCCGCACATCGACTTCATCCCCATCAGCGCATTGCTGGGCGACAACGTGGTGAAGCGTTCGGCGAACATGGACTGGTACCAGGGCAGCCCGCTGCTTTACACGCTCGAGACGATGTACATCGGCAACGAGCACAACCACGTGGACGCGCGGTTCCCGGTGCAGTGGGTCATCCGGCCGCACAGCGACGAGTGGCACGACTTCCGCGGCTACGCCGGGCGCGTGGCCGGTGGCGTGTTCAAGCCGGGCGATGAGGTGACCGTGATGCCAAGCGGCTTCCAGTCGCGCGTCAAGGGCATCCACGACATCCACGGCGACGTGCCGGAAGCCTTCGCCCCGATGTCCGTGACGGTCACCCTCGAAGACGAGATCGACATCAGTCGCGGCGACATGATCGTCAAGCAAAACAACCCGCCGCAAAGCAGCCAGCAAATTGAGGCGATGATTTGCTGGTTCAGTTCAGAGGCCAACCTGGAGGAACGCGGCCGTTACACTCTGCGCCACACCACCAACGACGTGAAATGCCTGGTGAAGGAGCTGAAGTACAAGATGGACATCAACACACTGCACAAGCTGAAGGAGGACCGGGAGGTGCGCCTCAACGACATCGCCCGCGTCTCGCTGCAGACCAGCGCCCCGCTGCACTTCGATCGCTACCGTCGCAACCGTGCCACGGGCAGCTTCATCCTCATCGACGAGC
>DQOE01000422.1 GCA_015658765.1 Verrucomicrobiota bacterium
CGCCATTGTCGATCCCATCTTGAAAACCCAACTCGCAACAGGAGGAAAAGGCAAAACCACCGCCCTGCGCCTGCGCGCCCTGTGGTGCCTGCACGTCATCAGTGGGCTGGACGAGGCCGACCTGCTCGAATTGCTGAAGGACCGGGACGCGATGCTGCGCGGCTGGGCCATCCAGTTGCTGTGCGAAAACAAGAAGCCAAGCGCCGCCGCGCGCGGTGAATTCGCCCGCATGGCCCGCGAAGACAAATCCCCTATCGTGCGGATGTACCTCGCCAGCGCCCTGACCCGCACCCCGGTAGCCCAGCGCGCCAAAGTGCTCTCCGGCCTGCTGTCCCACGCCGAGGATGCCACCGACCCCAACCTCCCGCACCTCTACTGGTACGCCACCGAACCCGTCATCGCCGCCAACAAAACCGCCGCCATCCAGCTTCTCGCCAAAACCAAAATTCCGAAGGTGCGCCAATACATCACCCGCCGCTTGGCATCCAAGTAGTGAGATTTGCTCTCCCACTCCTTCTGCTGGTCGCGCTCAATCTTTGGGGTGCGAAAAAGAACCCGCAACCGATTATCGAGAAACCATTCACGCCACTGGAGGCCGCGAAGACGATCCAGGTGCCCAAGGGGTTTAACGTCACGCTTTTCGCTGGCGAGCCGGACATCAAGCAGCCGATTGCGTTTTGCATCGATGACCGCGGGCGGTTGTGGGTGGCGGAGGCAAATAATTATCCGGACAAAAAGGCGGGGAAGAAGGATTGCATCATTATTCTGGAGGACACGGACGGGGATGGGCGGCATGACAAGCGGATTGTTTTTTACGACCAGCTCGAATACGTGAGCGGGATTGAGGTGGGGTTCGGCGGAGTGTGGGTGATGTCCATCCCTAATTTTTATTTCATTCCGGATGCGGATTATGACGGGGTGCCGGATGGGGAGCCGGTGGTGTTGCTCGACGGCTTTGGCACGCATGCCAATTCGCACACCATCGCCAATGGGTTTGCGTGGGGGCCGGACGGGTGGTTATACGGCACGCACGGGATTACGAACTGGTCGCTGCCGGGCAAGCCGGGGACAGCGAAGGAAAAGCGGCGGCGGTTTGAGGGCGGGGTGTGGCGGTATCATCCGGTGCGGCATATTTGGGAGCCGTTTGCCATAGGCACCACCAATCCGTGGGGCATCGACTGGAACGAGTACGGCCACGCTTTTGTTTGCAACTGCGTGAACCCGCATTTGTTTCACATCATCCAAGGCGCGCATTACGAGCCCGCGCGCAATCGGCCGACCGGGCGGTTTGCCTACGAGCGCATCCCGACCATCGCGGATCACTTACATTTCACGAATACGAAGACCATCCGCGCGGGCATCGGCACGCCGGAGGAGGACGCAGCCGGCGGCGGCCACGCGCACAGTGGCACGATGATTTATCTGGGCGACAATTGGCCGGCCAAATATCGCGGTGATGTTTTTATGAACAACATCCACGGCCGGCGCATCAACCACGATCGCCTCGCACGTAAGGGCAGCGGCTACGCCGCCAGCCATGCGCCGGACGTGATGCGCGCGCGCGACCCGTGGTTCGTGGGCGTCACCCTCGCCTACGGCCCCGACGGCGGCGTGTACGTCAGCGATTTCTCCGACACCGGCGAATGCCACCACACCCGCAACACCCAAAAACACACCGGCCGAATTTACAAAATCACCTTTGGCAAACCGAAGCCGTGGAAGGGCGACATTGGCAAGTTGAATATTCTGGAATTGGTGAAGCTGCAATCGCATCCCAATGAATGGTTCGCCCGCCACGCGCGGCGTGTGCTGCAGGAGCGGCAGGCCAACACGTCGGTGCTGGCAAAAGCTCTGAAGTCCAACCGGTCCGTGCCCCTGCGGCTGCGAGCCCTGTGGGCCTTGCGGGTGACGGGTAATTTGGATGAGAAGAAACTCGAAGGATTGCTTCAGGACTCAAGCGAACACCTTCGCGCATGGGCCATTCAGTTGCTTTGCGAAAACAGAAAACCATCGGAGGCAGCGCGCGCGGAATTCGCGCGAATGGCGCATGAGGACAAATCCCCCCTCGTGCGCTTGTATCTCGCCAGTGCGATGCAGCGTTTGCTGCTGAAGCAGCGTATGCCAGTGCTCGCACATTTACTCGCTCACACGGAGGACAAGGACGACCAAAATCTACCACTCATGTATTGGTACGCCACCGAGCCAGTCGTGGCCGCCGACCGCGTCTCCGCGGTGAAACTGCTGACCGCCTGTCAAATCCCCAAGGTGCGCCAATTCATCACGCGCCGAATGGCGACTGGACGCGACGCGGGCAAAAAGGAATAATACGCGTCGCGTGAAACGCCTTTATTTTTTGTTGTTTGCCATCGTGTTGCTGTCGCCAGTCCAGTTGCTCGCCCAAGATCTCGAGGCGTTGGCGGCGTTGGTGGGGGTTTTGGAGGAGTCGGACGATGCGGGGTTTCAATTGGATATTCTCAAGGGCATCAGCGCGGCGTTGAAGGGGCAGCGGAACCTCAAGCCGCCGAAGGGCTGGGATGTGGTGGCGGCCCGGCTGGCCAAGAGCCCGAATGCGGAGGTGCGACAGTTGGCGCGGTCGCTTTCGCTGACGTTTGGGAGCAAGGTTGCGTTGGACGCGTTGCGGAAGGTTTTGGTGGATGGCAAGGCGAAGTTGCCGGAGCGTCGGAAGGCGTTGGCGGCGTTGGTGGCGGCGCGGGATGTGAAGTTGCCGGAGGTGTTGCGGGGGTTGCTGCGGGAGAAAGCGCTGCGGCGGGAGGCGTTGCGGGGGTTGGGGGCGTTTGAGGATGCCAAGACGTCGTCGGCGATTTTGAAAATTTATGCGAAGCTGGACACGGCGGGCAAGCGCGACGCGCTGACGACGCTGGCCTCGCGGGTGAGTTTTGCGAAGGCGCTGATGGCGGCGGTGGCGCGAGGCGTGGTGAAGGCGAATGAGTTGCCGGCGGACATCGTGCGGCAGTTGCGCGCGCATGGGGTGAAAGACATCAACGCAACGCTCGACAAGGTTTGGGGCGTGAGCCGTTCCACGCCGGCGGCGAAACTTGCGGAGATTGCGAAGTACAAAAAGTTGCTGGAGGCGAAGGTGAATCGTCCGGACAATTTACCCCGAGGCCGGGCGCTTTTCCAACGCACCTGCGCGCAGTGTCATAAGCTCTACGGCGAAGGCGGCGAGATTGGGCCGGACATCACGGGGTCCAATCGCAACAATCTCGATTATCTGCTGACCAATATGCTCGACCCGAACGCGGAAATCCCCAACGACTATCGCACGACGATTTTGCGCACGAAGGACAACCGCGTTTTGGTGGGCGTCATCCGCCGCAGCGAAGGGCAGTCCGTCACCATCGCCACGCCGGCCGAGGTGGTGACCGTGGCCAAGCGCGATGTGGCGGCGATTGAGCCGCAGGATTTTTCGATGATGCCAGAGGGGCTCGTGCTCGCGCTCAAGGTAGACGAACTGCGCGATCTCGTCGCCTATCTGCGCGGTAGTCGACAGGTGGCTTTGCCGGAGAAACCCGGGAAGGAACAATGATGGGCAGGATGTTCAGGATTTATTTCCTGAAATCATCTCAAGGAATTCCCCCAGGCGTCAAGCGGGTTGGAGTTCGAGCTTTTCGGTGAGGAATTGTTCGAGCTTTACGGAGTCGGCGGCGAATCGACGGATGCCTTCGGCTAGTTTTTCGGTTGCGCAGGGGTCTTCGTTCATTTCCCAGCGGAAGGCTGTTTCGTTGAGGGAGATTTTTTCCACGTCGCTCGCGTTGGCGGTTTCCTCGGTGAGCTTGCGGGGGAGATCGCCTTCGGTTTCCTGCAGTTCCTCGAGGAGATTGGGGCTGATAGTGAGCAGATCGCAACCGGCGAGTTCGGTGATTTCGCCGGTGTTGCGGAAGCTCGCGCCCATGACTTCGGTGGCGTAGTCGAACTTTTTGTAGTAGTTGTAAATGGCAGTGACCGACTGCACGCCGGGATCTTCGGCGGGGGCGTACTCATTGCCGGTCTTGGCTTTGTGCCAGTCCATGATGCGGCCGACGAAGGGGGAGATAAGCTGCACGCCGGCCTCGGCACACGCGACGGCTTGGGGGAAGGAGAAGAGCAGCGTGAGGTTGCAGCGGATGCCTTCTTTTTCCAATTCCTCGGCTGCGCGGATGCCTTCCCAAGTGGAGGCAATCTTGATGAGGATGCGATCGCGGTCGATGCCGTTCTTTTCGTAACGCGCGATGAGCGAGCGCGCCTTGGCGAGCGTGGCCTCGGTGTTGAAGCTGAGGCGGGCGTCCACCTCGGTGCTCACGCGGCCGGGGACGATTTTTAGTATCTCGAGGCCGAAGAAGATAGCGAGCTTGTCGAGGGCGACGGCCATGACATCGCCACTGCCGGCTTCCTCGCGGGCCTCGGCGAGAACCTTGTCGACGAGCGCCTCGTACTCGGACATTTGCGCAGCCTTGAGAATGAGGCTGGGATTGGTGGTGGCGTCCTGCGGGGTGTATTCGCGGATGGACTCAAAGTCGCCGGTGTCGGCCACGATGGTCGTGTATCGTCGCAAGGAATCGAGATGACTACTCATGCGACAATTCAAGCACAAATGAGCGGGCGCGACAAGCCAGGCAGCACCTGTCGACATGTGGGTTGGGTTGGCAACGCTTTGGCCAAGCGTCGTGGTGAACGATGGAGATTGGAAAAAAATGGAGCCAGTTGTCGGACTCGAACCGACGACCGTTCGATTACAAATCGAGTGCTCTACCAACTGAGCTAAACTGGCCCAAGCCGCGAGGGCTGTGGGGGACTAGTAGCGTTGGATTCGGGGTTTTGAAAGTCATTTTGTTACTTTTGGAGGTTTGAAGGCCGTTTTTACAGATAAAAAGAATTGGCGAGGTGCGTATTCTTCGGCTAACAATTGCGCGAGCGATAGCGCACAGATGAGAAACAGTTTGTTCAGTTGGATAATCAGTGTTGCCGGGCTGCTTGGGTTTGCCCGGTTCGCGGCGGCCGAGTCGGTGGATTTTAGTCGCGACATCCGACCGCTGTTATCCCGAAATTGTTTTGCCTGTCACGGGCAGGATGAAAATACCCGCAAGGCCGACTTGCGCCTGGATATTCGCGAAGGCGCTCTCGCCGAGCGCAAAGGCTCGCCCGCCGTCGTGCCCAGGGATCGGGCGGGGAGCGAATTGTTTGCGCGAATCACCAACGATGACATCGACGACATCATGCCGCCAGAAGATTCCGGGCATGAATTGACGGCCGACGAAATTGAGCGGATCGGCGAATGGATTGACGGAGGTGCGCCGTACGACCGGCATTGGGCGTTCACACCGCCGACGAGGCCGAAATTGCCGAGGCTCAGCGACCGTTCGTGGGCGAGGAATGGGATCGATCATTTCATTCTATCTGGCCTTGAGGCGACCGGTGACCGGCCCGGTAAACAGGCCAACCGATACACGATCATTCGCCGGTTATCTCTCGACATGACCGGCCTGCCGCCGACGCCGGCTGAGGTGGCGGCGTTCGTAAATGACAAACGCCTGAACGCATACGAGCTGCTCGTGGATGACCTGTTGTCGCGTCCGGCCTACGGCGAACGCTGGGCGCGCGTGTGGCTGGACTTGGCTCGCTACGCGGACTCGGCGGGATACGGCTCCGATCCGCTGCGGGTGATTTGGAAATACCGCGACTGGGTGATTGATGCGCTCAACCAAAACATGCCGTACGACCAGTTCACAATCGAGCAATTGGCGGGAGACCTGTTGCCGGAGCCTTCACGCGACCAATTGTTGGCGACGGCGTTTCATCGCAACACCAAGACCAACACCGAGGGCGGCACCGACGACGAGGAGTTTCGCGTCGAGGCGGTGCGTGACCGCGTGGACACGACCATGCAGGTTTGGATGGGCCTGACGATGGGTTGCGCCAAGTGCCACTCGCACAAGTACGATCCGATCACGCAAACGGAGTACTACCAGTTTTACGCGATGTTCAACCAGACGGAGGATACCGACCAAGGCAACGACTCACCGCGCATGCCGTATCCGACCGAGGAGGAAACCAAGCGATTGGCCTCGATTGACGATGAGATCAAAGCGTTGCAGGCCAATCTCAACGTGCACACCCCGGCCTTGGCCAAGGGGCAAGGCGAGTGGGAACTCAAGTCACTCCGCGACCTGGCCAAGCCGAAGCCGGAGCTTGGTGTGTGGGAGATGAGCGGTCCGTTTGCGGGCGACAACTTTGACGGCGCGTTCGCGAAGGCGTTTGCGCCGGAGCGCCTGGCCATCGGCGAAAATGTTGCATCGCGCGGCACAGCCCGGCAGTCGTCCACGTCGAACAACGGAGAAGCCAAGCTGGCAATCGACGGCAACAGTTCCGGCAAATTCGAGGACAAGACGGTGACCCACACGCAGAATCCGTCCGACAAGTCGCCGTGGTGGGAGGTGGAACTGGCCGAGCCAACCGACGTGTCGCAGATCGTCATTTGGAACCGTCTCGAAATACCGGAGCGCCTGTCTGCGTTTCGTGTGTTGGCGCTAAGCGCCGAACGCAAGTCGCTGTTTGAGAAAGACTTGTTTACTGCCGGCAAGGGCAATCCGAAGCCGAACGAGGGGTTTGCGGTGCCAATTGAAGTCGATGGGAAAGTGTCGGTTGTGCGGATTGAGTTGCTGCCGCTGGCCGGGCGCAACGAGCCGATTTTATCGCTGGCTGAGGTGCAGGTTTTCACGCGTTCCGATGACAGGAAAGCGGAGAGTGCCCGGTGGGCAACCAGGCCGGAGTGGGTCGATGGCAAGGTGCACTCGATCGAGTCCGGCGACCACTCGGTGGTGTATCTGCGGCGCAGCCTGAATGCGGCCATCACCGGTACGCAGGAATTGTTGCTCGGCAGCGGCGACGGCATCAAGGCATGGGTCAACGGCCGCGAAGTGTTGTCAAAGAAAACCAAGCGCAAGGCCAAGGCCGGGCAGGAGAAAGTGAGTGTCAACCTGTCGCAGGGCAAAAATGAACTGCTGTTGAAAATCGTCAACAACGACAAAAAGAGCGGGTTTTATTTTGCCGTTCGAGGCGTCGATTTTCCGGAGGATATTTTGCCGGTGCTGTTGATCGATGAAGCCAAGCGCGCCAAGCCGCAGGCGGAAAAGATCGCCGCGCACTACCGGGCGTTTGCCAAGGAACTGGAGCCGGTACGAAAGTCGATCGAGGCCAAGCGTAAGCAGCACAAAAAAGTCACCGACTCGATAGTCACCACGCCGTACATGAGTGAACTGGGCAAGGCCAAGCGGCGTGAAACTTACCTGATGATCAAGGGAAGTTTTTTGAGCAGGGGCAACGCGGTGAAAGCTGGTTTTCCGGCTTCGTTTCACGCGCCGGCCAAGGGCACGCCGCACAACCGCATGGGCGTGGCCCGGTGGTTGATGCAGGAGGACAATCCGCTGACAGCCCGCGTGGCGGTGAACCGTTTTTGGTCACGGCTCTTTGGTCGTGGGCTACTTGACACGGAGGAGGATTTTGGCACGCAGGGAAACCTGCCGGATAATCCCGAGTTGCTTGACTGGCTGGCTGTCGAGTTTCGCGGCACGGGTTGGGACATGAAGCGGCTCATCAAGACCATGGTGATGTCCGCGACGTACCGGCAGTCGGCCGAGGTGCGCGGCGACTTGGCCAAGCGCGATCCGCGCAACGTCCGGCTTGGCCGAGGGCCGCGTTTTCGCCTGGAGGCGGAGATGGTGCGTGACCAGGCGCTGGCGTTGAGCGGGTTGTGCAGCGTCAAGATGCACGGGCCGTCCGTGTACCCGCCGCAGCCGCCGAACCTGTGGCAGGCGGCGTTCAACGGACAGCGCGACTGGGCGACGAGCCGGGGCGAGGATCGGTATCGGCGTGGGTTTTACACCTTCCTGCGGAGGACGGTTCCCTATCCGTCGATGGCAACCTTTGACGCGCCGAGCCGGGAGATTTGCGCCGTGCGACGAATTCGCACCAACACGCCGCTGCAGTCGTTTGTAACGCTTAATGACGAGGCGTACGTTGAGTTCGCCCAGGCGTTGGCGCACCGCATTTACGCCGAGGGTGGCGAGTCGATGGCGGATCGGTTAAAGTTCGCCCTGCGGCTCACATTGGCCCAGCCGGTTGACGCGCATCGCTTGGCGGCGTTGACTGAATTGTTCGACGGCGAGCTGGCCGAGTACCGGAAGGCGCCAAATGACGCGAAGGAACTTTTCGGTAAAACGGTGCCCGTGCCGGACGGGGCCAGCCTGCCGGAAATGGCGGCCCTAACGGTCGTGGCAAATGTGTTGTTAAACCTTGACGCCATCCTGATGAAAGGCTGACACTGAATTGAGTTTTCAAATGAACATCAATCTCCAGCAGGCACAATTCATCACTCGGCGCCATTTCTTGAGGCGGTGCCAGGTGGGGCTCGGTTCGCTGGTGCTTGGCTCGCTGATGGGCAGGGCGGGAGCGAGCGCCGCCAACCCGATGGCACCGCATTTGCCGCCCTTGGCGGGCAAGGTCAAAAACGTCATTTACCTGCACATGGCCGGTTCGCCGCCGCAGTTGGACTTGTTCGACTACAAGCCGAAGCTGAACGAGTTGAACAACAAGCCGTGCCCGAAGGAGTTCATCGAGGGCCGGCGGCTGCCGTTCATCAAGGGGCATCCCAAACTGCTGGGCTCGCCGCACACGTTCAAGCAGCACGGGCAGAACGGCCAGTGGATCAGCAACATGTATCCGACGCTGCCCGGTTTGGCGGATGACATCACGTTTGTGAAGTCGATGTACACCGACCAGTTCAATCACGCGCCAGCGCAGATGCTGCTTTACACCGGTTCGCCCCGCAACGGCTCGGCGTCGATGGGGTCGTGGGTCACTTACGGGCTTGGCTCGGAGAACTCGAATCTGCCGGGTTTCGTGGTGCTGATCTCCGGTGACACCGATCCGTCGGGAGGCAAGAGCCTTTGGGGGAGCGGGTATCTGCCGTCTGTCTTTCAAGGCGTGCAATGCCGCAGCACCGGCGACCCGATCTTGTACGTGTCGAACCCGAAAGGCATGAGCCGCGCCGTGCGCCGCCGAAGCCTCGACGCGCTCAGGAAACTCAACGAGCAGGAGTACCGCGAGATCGGCGACCCCGAGACGTTGACGCGCATCAACCAGTATGAGTTGGCGTACCGCATGCAGATCAGCGTGCCGGAGGTGATGGATATCACCCGCGAATCGCAACCCACGCTTGAGCAGTACGGCGCGCAACCGGGGAAGGCGTCCTTTGCGAACAACTGCCTGCTGGCCCGCCGCTTGGTGGAGCAGGGAGTGCGGTTCGTGCAGTTGTTCGACTGGGGCTGGGACTTTCACGGCACCACCGCTGGCAACGACCTCGTCAAGCGCCTGCCGGTCAAGTGTGCGGAGAACGACAAGTCAGTCACCGCGCTGTTGCGGGATCTCAAGCAGCGCGGGTTGCTCGACGAGACACTCGTGGTTTGGGGCGGCGAATTCGGCCGCACCGCGATGAACGAAAAACGCAACGGCTCAAAGTTTCTCGGCCGCGACCACCATCCGGACTGTTTTACAATCTGGATGGCCGGCGGCGGGCTGCAGCACGGCATCACCCACGGTGAGACAGACGAACTGGGCTACACCGTGGCCCGGGACCCGGTGCACGTGCACGATTTGCAGGCGACGATCCTGCATCTGCTTGGGCTGGACCCGTTCACCCTCAGCTACCGCTACCAAGGCTTGGATCAGCGGCTGATCGGCGTTGAAGACACACCAAAAATCATCAACGGCATCCTGGCCTAGTGAAGACCATGGGGGCAGGGCTATCGCGGAACTTGACTGAATAGGAGGAGTGGGTAATTTTACGCCCGGTTTGTTTTAGGATTCACCCGAGTTCTTTAAAAAAGGAGATAAATTGAGCTTTTCAATCATTAATGCCAACCCCCATCGGTTTCACATCCCGGTGATGGGAACTGGCTTCACGATCGATACCTGCCTAAAGGTTGCGCGTTATGGCATCCACAGTGTGCTCAGTCTTGGCGATGATGAACTGATAGAGCGCGTGAGGGAATACCACTGCAATGAGTACGGAATACACTACGAGGAAATCGCGGGAGGCAGTGGTGACCATCGGGCCAGGCGAATCACGGCCTACCTCAACCAGCTAAACTTGCTTGTAAACGACCAGTTTGAGGCCCTGCGCCAGCAATCGTTTGAGACGGGAGAGGACATTAACCGTTACTTCAACCTGTTGCCCGAGGGAGATCTCAAGTGCGAGTACAACAGCGTGATGGCTGACACCAACCCAGAGGACAAAAAGCGTCGCCAAGATGAGTTGCGCCGCCTCATGAGGCCCGGTTGCATCAATGTCAACGTGATGACCAAGGTCGATTGTAATATAGATCGCATTGACCATAGCATGCATGAGCCTGACAAGACTGATGCATTGAACGGCTTGAAAGGCTTCGCCGAGAGTGACGTTCGAAGCAGCATCATTTTCTCTGCGGGAATGAACCCTCGCCTCTATGGCGCCATCACCAAGTACCCTGACTTTTTCCCGGATCCGTCAGGGGTAATTAAAAAACAGATCGTCCTGAAGGTGAGCGACTATCGCAGTGCCGCAATTCAGGGTCGCTTTCTTGCCAAAAAGGGAATTTGGGTATCTGAGTGGCGGTTTGAATCCGGGTTAAACTGTGGCGGTCATGCCTTTGCCACCCAGGGCATGCTCATGGGGCCCATCCTGAAAGAGTTCAAGGAACGTCGCCTGGAATTGGTTGAGACTCTTTTCCCGTTATATGAGGCCGCCCTTGCAAAGACGGGCCGCGAGATTGGCGCGCCACCGGGCCATAGGTTTACCGTGCAGGGCGGCGTGGGAACCCATGCGGAGCATGACACCATTCTCAAATACTACGAAGCCGACGCCACGGGCTGGGGTTCACCATTTTTACTGGTTCCCGAGGTTGTGCGCATCGACGACGAACACCTTGAGAAGGTTCGTGTAGCGGGAGAAAAAGAAATCAAGCTCACCCGCTCGTCGCCTCTTGGGATTCCGTTTTGGAATCTGCTAACCTCGGAAAGCGAAGCCTATCGCCGCGAGCGCATTGCTGATGGCAAGGCGGGGAGCATATGCCCTCACCGGTATCTCAAGTTCAACACCGAGTTCACCAAGAAGCCGATTTGCCGCTCGTCCAAAGCCTATCAGACCCTGAAAATAAAGGAGATAAACGGGAGGGACGACTTGGACGAAGAGCAGAGGGCGGCGCATGTACAGGAAACCACCGACCGGGCCTGCATCTGTTTTGACCTGTCTGCCCCGGCGCTGAAGGTGATGAACCTGCCCACCACCTCAAAACTAAACGTATGTGTGGGGCCCAACGCCCGATTTTTTGACAAGGTATCAAGCCTGCGCGAAATGGCGGATCACATTTACGGGCGCATCGATCTGCTTAAGGGGAAAAACAGGCCCAATATGTTTGTCAACGAGCTCAAGCTTTACATGGAATACATGGCCGAGGAAGTCGAGCGCGTGCGCTTGAAATTGTCGAACCAGACATACGAGTATTTCGAGGGGTACAAACTCAATCTGCTGAATGGCATCGAGTATTACAGGGAGCAAGCTGACAATCTGGTGGCCAAGGGCCGGGAGAGTTTCCTGAGTCAGTTGGACACATTGGCTGCCGAAATCGATACCATGGTTCTTCCCGCTCCTCCCGTCCTTGAGCCCGCCTGATCCGCTTGGCCAAGCTCAGGCAAAACGATCTTCCGTGAACGGGTCGGCAGTGTTGGAGTAGCCACGCTGCTCCCAGAAGCCAAGTTCGTCGTGGTTGCGGAAGATGATTTCCCTAATGAACTTGGCACCCTTCCATGCATAAAGCTTGGGGATGATCATGCGGGCCGGGCCTCCGTGTTCAAGCGTCAACCGCGCACCGTTCCACGAGTGGGCGATCATCACGTCGTCATCCATGCAGGCATCGAGCGAAGTGTTGGTGGTGTACTCGTCGTAGCCGATGAAAAATAAATGAGTGGCGCTTGGCTTCGGCTTGACGAGTTCGGCCAGGGTGAAAAAGGAGACGCCTTCAAATTCCATGTCAAACTGGCTCCAAGTCGTTACGCAGTGAAAGTCGCTCACGTCGCGAAACTGCGGCAGCGCCTTGAATTGTTCCCAGTTGAGCAACAGCGGGTTTTCGACTTCGCCGTGAATTTTCAGCGACCACTTGTCGAGCGGGATTTCCGGGTGCACGCCCAGGTCGAGCACCGGAAAATTGTTCACCTCGTGCTGCCCGGCGGGGAGTCGGCCGGCGTTGGGGCGGGCGGGGCGGTCTTTGCCGGACATCTTTTGCGCCCAGCGCTCCTTTCGGCGCACGTAATCTTCCTTCATTGCGCGGCGATTTTGGCCGGCTTGGCCAGGGGCAGCTTGTAGCAGGCAGCCTCGCGGTGATTGCGCACGAGAAGGTAGTCGCCGACGAGGGCGGGAGGGTTCCACGTCTTGCCATCGAGCGCGGCGAACCTCGTCAACTCGACCTGTTTTTCGGGGTTGGCCTCGAGCAGGACGACGTCGCCGTTTTCGGCCATGACGAGAATGTGGCTGCCTCGAAGCAGGATTTGCCCGTGTCCGTAACGGCCATCTTTCCATTTGCGGTGGCCGCGCTCGGCATCGATACAGGCGAACATGCCGTCATCCAGCCCGTAGATGTGGTCATCATGAAAAACCAGATTCGTGAACTTGGCCTTCATGCGGATCGATTTCCAAAGTTCCGTCGCCGAAAAAACACCGCCATCAAAATCAACTTGCAGCAGTTTGCTGCCTTTGCCGTAGCCCAAGCTGAGTAGGACTCTGTTGCCCGGCAGGGAGACGGGCATCGACACGTGCGGATAGGGTGCGCTCCAGTCAAACTTCCAAGCGACGGAGCCGTTTTCTGGCGAGTGTGCGGCCAAGCCGTCCTGGTTGAAAATGAGAATCTGCGTTTCGCCGTGCAGCTTGGCCAAGCGCGCAGAACTGTACCCGGCGCGACTGTTGCCGCCGGACCAAACCGGTTCGCCGCTGGTCGTGTCGTAAGCGAAGAGTGACTTCCCGCTCTCCCCTCCGGCGCTGACGACGACCTTGTCATCCACGATCAGCGGTGAACTGGCGTAGCCCCACTCCTTGGCTTTGTTCCGGTTGGACGACAGCCCGCTTTGGTCGACTGGGGCATCAAGATCGAGTCCGGCATCGATGGCGATGTGGCGCTGCCAAACCGGTTTGCCGGTTGTCAGTTCGAGGCAGTTCAACATGCCGGTGGCGCCAAGCGTGAAAACTCTCCCGCCGTGAATTGCCGGCGTGGCGCGAGGCCCTTCGCCGGCGATGGCGGTCTTGTATTGTCCGGAATCGGTATGCAGCCAAAGCACGGAGCCAGTTTGCACGTTGTAGCAGACAACTGCTTCGTTTTCGTCGCGTTGCTCCTGTGTGACGGCGCGATGAGCGGCGACCGCGAAGCCGGACCAGGCGGCGCCGATCGGTTGCCGCCAAAGTTTTTCGGGAGGCTCAGCGCTCCAGTCGGTGGCCAAGCTGGGGCCGGGGATTTTGCAATCGCGGCTTGGGCCGAGGAACTGCGGGAACGACAGCTTAGCCAGGGGATGAGCGGCCGTTTCCCCGGTTGGCTTGGGCGCTTGGCCGTCGGCCGTGGGCAGGGTGCGATTGGCCCAGCGCCACTCGAAGAGGGGCATCATGTTTCCGCTGAACTGGCTGAAGCGGAAGCAGGCGGAAAACAGGACGGCCACGCCAACCAAGCC
>DQOE01000360.1 GCA_015658765.1 Verrucomicrobiota bacterium
GCGATGATCGATCGCGGTGTCTGTTTTTTCCTCGATAAAATCCAGCGCGCAATGGACGCCGGCGCGGTGGCGGTGATCGTGGTCAACAACGAGGGTGGGCCACCGATCGCGATGGGCACACCCGGCGGCAAGGTGGACATCCCGGCCATGATGATCACCCTACGGGACGGCACCAAACTGAAGGAGCATCTTGGCGACGGCCTGTACGTGAAGCTGGGCGGCGACTTCATGATCGGTGGGCCGGAGCTGGCCGATCAACTCTCGCCGGGAAGTTCCCGCGGGCCGGAGTACGAGACACATCTGCTCAAGCCGGACATTGCGGCTCCCGGTTTCAACATCCATTCAGCATGGGCTGGTGGGGGAGAAGCAGCGATGCTCTCCGGCGGCACCTCGATGGCGGCTCCGCATGTCGCCGGCGCGGCGGCGTTGCTGACTGAGCGGCATCCGGACTGGTCGCCTTCCGTCATCAAGGCGGCGTTGATGAACACCGCCGTGCAAACGCGGGACGAGAACGGCGCGCCGTATCCGGAGACGCGCACCGGGGCCGGCCGCGTGAATCCCGGCTTGGCCATTGACACGCCGGTCATCGCCTCGGATGCGGATTCGCCGGCGAGAGTGTCGCTGTCGTTCGGCCTGCTGGAAGTGGCCGGGCCGCACTTGGCCAAGCGCAACATCGAGTTGACCAATTTGGGCGACCAAGCGTGGGCCGGCTCCATCGTGGTGAGCAACACCTTGGCCAACGCCGGCGTGACGCTTACTGCGGCCAAGTCGACGGTCACCGTCCCGGCCAAGGGCACGGCCACCGTCGAGATGACGCTGGCGATTGACCCGGCGAAGGTGCAGTTACTGTTCGATCCCACTACGCCGCCGGAGGTTAAGGGCGGGCCGCGGCACATCGCGCACGAGGCGTCCGGCCAGGTTTGGTTTCACGGCGAGTTGCGCTCGGTGCATGTGCCGTACCACATGCTGCTGCGTCCGGTGGGAGACCATCGTGTGGAGCCGAAGAGCGTTGAACTGTCACAAAGCGAGGGCTTGGCGACGGTCGCGCTGCCCGTGGTCGGGACCAACCCGTACAGCGCCCCGCTGGTGTCGGTGTTTCAGTTTGGCTACCAAAGTCCCTCGCGCGGCTACAGCGACCGCGAACGGGCGGCCCGTGATTTGCGGGCGGTGGGGGCGGCCTCCAACGCGGCGGAACTGGGCGTCATCGACGACGCCACCCTGTTTTTTGGTATCGCCATGGACGGGCCGTGGATCGTGCCGCAGTCGTTCCTCACCAACATCGGCATCGACGTGGATACCGACCTCGACGGCGTCACCGACTACGAGTTGACTCACGGCTCCTCCGGTGACGTGCTGGTGACCGGCGACATCACCGAGCGCGAACTGGCTGACGACGCCTACCACACCATCATCGACTCGATCGATTTGGAAAAGCCGAAGCTGGGCGGCATCCTGAATGTTTTCCCGTCGGCGGAACAGGAAACGTCACTGCTCAACAACAGCGTGATGATCTACTCGGTCAGGGCCGCCGACCTCGGCTTGGCCAAGGGAAGTACGCGGATTCAATATCGATTTCACAATGTCCTCGAGAACACGCGCTGGATCGTGTTCGACGCCGCCCGCCCGGCGCTGCGCACCGCCAACCCGTCACTCGGGCACTCGCCGTATCACGCTGCGGATTCGCCCCCGGTGGTCACCGTTGACCACGACGCACTGTCGGGCAACGGGTACGACAACAACACGCTGCCAAGGGCGCTTCTGTTGTTTCACCACAATGCGGCGGGCGCACGTTTCGATGTCGTGAAACTGGCCCAGGAGGAGCCGGACACGGACAACGACGGCATGCCGGACAACTGGGAGAAACTTCATTTCTCCGGCCTCAGCGTCGCCGATGCCGATAGTGATTTTGACGATGACGGCTTTCCGGATGTTTCCGAGCACCACGCCGGCACTGACCCGAGGGACGGCAATTCGTTCCTCCGTTTTTCGACACCGATCGAGGTGAAAAATGAAACCGTCGTGCTGCGTTGGCCAAGCGTTCCCGGGCGGCGTTATCGCGTTGAAAAAAGCAACGGCGACCCGACCGAGTGGCAGCCGATCGCCAAGGGCTTGACGGCGCGGCTCGACTCACTCGAGCACACCGACCTACGGATCGACAACGGCAAGCCGGTGTTTTACCGGCTCGTGGTGGAGTAGGATTGATGGTCGGTTTCGACGAACAACTCGGCCGCGACCTCGACGAAATCCGCGATGCCGGCTTGTGGCGTGAACTGCGGGAGATCGAGTCGGCGCAGTCGGCGCGAATCAAGTTCGGTGGCCGCGAGTTCATCAACTTTTCCTCCAACGACTACCTCGGTTTGGCTGCGCATCCGGCGCTTGGCCGGGCGGTGCGAGAGGCGGTCGAGCAGTTCGGCGTCGGCTCCGGCGCATCGCGGCTCATCTGCGGTTCGCTGCAGTCGCATCACGAACTCGAGTCGGCCTTGGCCAAGTGGCAGGGCACCGAGGCGGCGCTGGTTTTCTCAACCGGCTTTGCGGCGGCACAGGGGGTTTTGACATCGCTGCTTGGCCTGGACGACGTGGTGATCCTCGACAAAAAAGCACACGCCTCGATGATCGACGCCGCGAAACTGAGCGGTGCGACGCTTCGTGTTTTTAGGCATAACGACCTCGAGAATCTCGAGAAACTTTTACAGTGGGCTGCCGACCGGGGAGGGCGTGTGCTGGTAGCGTCTGAGAGCGTTTTCTCGATGGACGGCGATCACGCGCCGCTGGCCGGGATCGTCGAGTTGAAGGAACGCTACGGTGCCTGGCTGATGCTCGACGAGGCGCATGCCGTCGGGCTGTACGGGCCGCTTGGCCAGGGGCTGGCGGCGGCCGACGGCCTGGGCGAGCGCATCGAGATCCGGATGGGCACGCTGGGCAAGGCGGTCGGCGCGGCCAGTGGCTTCATTTGCGGCAGCCGCCAACTCGTTGACCTGTTGGTGAACAAAGCGCGCAGTTTTATTTTTTCCACCGCACCGAGCCCGGCAGTCAGCGCCGCCGCCAGAGCCGGGGTGGAGTTGATTCAGAGCGCGGAAGGGGAGAAGCTGCGACAGCAACTTTGGCAGCGGGTGGGTAAGTTGAGGCGCGGCGTCGGGTCGCTTGGCTGGGAAACGCCAGCGGAACCAAGCGCCATTTTGCCGCTGATCGTCGGCGGGGAGGCCAAGGCCGTGGCCACAATGGAGCGTCTGAGCGAGGCGGGATTTTTCATCCCGGCGATTCGCTATCCGACTGTTCCCCGCAACGAGGCCCGACTGCGCGTCACCCTGTCTGCGAGTCATTCTGTGGAAGATATTCAACAGTTAGTGAACGCGCTTGGCCAAGCGGTCACTCGTTGAAGTAAATCTTCAGGTTGTGGGTGGCGCGGCCGGCGGCGACGATGTCGATTTTGCCGTCGGCGTTGAGGTCGGCGACTCGGATGTCCTCGGTGGCCATCTCGTTGTCATCGATCAACAGGCTTTTCCATTCTGTCCGCTGCTCGTTGGTGGGGTAAAAAAGTTTCACGCCGACTTTGCCGGTGCGGCGTGTGCCGCGCC
>DQOE01000081.1 GCA_015658765.1 Verrucomicrobiota bacterium
CAGAGGGGAATCCGGTTGTCGTACTCGGAAATGTACATCGTCACGGCCAGGCCGATCTGTTTGCAGTTGTTCAGGCAGGCTGACTGGCCGGCCTTGGCCTTCGCCTTGGCCAGAGCCGGCAACAACAGCCCGGCGAGTATCGCGATAATGGCGATCACCACCAGCAACTCGATCAGCGTAAAGGCCTTGGCCAAGCGGGGCGAGTTCGTCAGGGATAGCATTTTCATGGGCAGGTGAACGCGTTTATACTAGGTGCCGGTTTCACCTTGGTCAAGTCGGCACCGGTCGTTATCATGCCGCGCATGACCGAAGACTCCGGCACCGGCCAAGCGCCATCTCAGGCAAAATACCTGTTGCTGCTCGTCGCAGTGGTGTTGGCGCCGGTGATCTTCACCTGGCTCACCAGTTCCCCAGCACAAAGTGATGTCGACTTCGACCTATCGATCAATGCCGGCAAAACACACTACGAGGCCGGCGAGGCGCAGGAAGCCATCGACGCCTTCGCCCGGGCGCTGAAATCCAAACCCACCGAGACCGACCTCCTGCTGAACTTGGCCAACGCCCATCGCTTGGCCAACCACCCAGCAGAAGTCATCCAGTATGCGCGGGAAGCGGTGGCCATCGACGCCAACCTCGCCGCCGGGCATTTCCTGATCGGCTGCGCACACCTGCGACTCGACCAAGCGACCGAGGCCACCAAGGCGCTCCAACAAGCCTACGACATCGACAACACTGTCGGCGCGGTGGGCTATCTGCTCGGCAAGGCGCAGTTGGCTGCCGGCAATGCCGAGGAAGCCGCCGTGCTGTTCGAGGAGGTGGCCGCATTCGAGACAGATCACCTCGGCGCAGCCTACGCTCTGAGCCAGGCGCTCACGGCGCTCGGCCGCACGGACGAAGCCAAGGCCGCGCTCGAGCAGCATCAACAACGCATCGCCGGCAAAAAAATGCCCAGCGAACCGGGCGAGTGGGAAAAGTGCAGCCACACCGAGGTGCGCATCCCGTTCAAGCTGGCACAACCGGATGCCTCCGGCATCGCGGTCCTGTTCGTCGATGACACCGCCAAGGCCTTCGCCGGCAACGCCGACAAATTCATCGGGCCGTTCGGCGTGATCGATTTCAACCACGACGGCAACAACAGCCTGTTCGTCCGCACCCGCACCAACACCTTCCGCACGCTGCTCAACACCAACGCCGTCTTCACGCCGGTCGGCTTTGAGTTCCCGGCCATCGAGGGTGCCCACTACTCGCGCTGCCTCGTCGGCGACCTCAACAACGACCGCTTCGACGACGTGCTGATGCTCGGCGACCTCGGCTCGCACGCGTACCGTTTCGCGACCAACGGCCTCGCGCGCGACCTCTCCAAGTTCTCCAAGCTCGCCTCGCTCAAGGCCATCGACGGCGTCATCGCCGACATCGACTTCACCGGCAAACTCGACCTGCTCGCCATCCAACCCGGCGACGCAGGCCTCAAGATTTTCCGCAATCTCGGCAGCATTTATTTCAAGGACATCACCAAGACCTCAGGCATCCCGACGCAGATCACCGGCGCGCTCAAGCTCGTCATGGACGACTGGAACAACGACGACATGCTTGATCTTTTCATCCCGCGCAAAAGCGAGCCGCCGATGTTCATGCAGAAAAACCGCGGGGCGGTTCACTCGCCGACCAACACCCTCCCCACCCTGCCGACTGCCAGCGCGCTGGCCACCGGCGACCTCAACAACGACCTGCGCGTTGACCTCGTCTGCCTGGCCAACGGCAAGCTCGAGGTCACTTTCAACGGCCTCGAGGAGCGGCAAACTATCCCCTTGGCCAAGCCGGGCGCCACCGCGATCAGCCTCGTCGATTACGACAACGACGGCTGGCTTGACCTCTTCGCCATCGGCGACGGCGTGCAGGCGTTTCGCAACCAAGGCACCGGCGGCTTCACCGATGTCACCGCTGCGCTTGGCCTCGACTCACTCACCGGCCAAGTCACCCAACTTGCCGCCGCCGACATCGACCGCGACGGCGACTCCGACCTGCTGCTCGCCCACGCCACCGGCCTGAAATATCTCCGCAACGACGGCGGCAACGCCAACCGCCAGCTCAAGATTCGCCTTTACGGCAACCGCTCCAACGCCAGCGGCATCGGCATCCAAGTCGAGACCGTCACCGCCGGCCTGCGACTCAAGCGCACCGTGCACTCGCTACCCATCGAGATTGGCATTGGTAAAAACAAACTGCTCCATTCGCTCAATGCTCACTGGTTCGACCTCTCCCTTTTCAACCTCGACGTGCAGGTGAAGCCCAACGAAACCATCACACTAACAGAGTTAATTCTGCCCACTGGCTCCTGCCCCTATCTCTATGCTTGGGACGGCGAAAAGCACCGTTTCGTCACTGACCTGCTCGGCGCGTCACCGCTTGGCCTGCCGGTCGCCGAGGGCGTTTACATCGATGCCGACCCGGACGAGATCGTGTGGATCGGCGACGAGACAAACTTCCAGCCAATCGACGGCAACTACCAGTTGCAACTCACGGAGGAGTTGCGCGAAATCCTTTATCTCGACGAGGCCAAGCTGCTCGCCGTCGATGTGCCAATCGGCACCGAAGTGCACCCCACAACCAAGTTGCGCCAAAGAGGCCCGTACCCGCCGGCCGGGCTCACCGCCCTAGCCAAGCGCAAGCCGCTTCGCAAAGCCAAACTCAGCGACGGACTCGATGTCACCGCCGCATTGCTGGCCAATGACGACCAGTGGGTTTCGCCTGTTGAGCTGCGATTACCACAACTTCGCGGCTTGGCCAAGCCGTACTCGATCGAATTGGACTTCGGCCCGCTCGACGCCGGTGCGCCGCTCGTCCTGGCGATGACCGGTTGGCTGCATTTCGGCGGCGGCATGGCGAACATCGCCGCCTCGCACCATGCCGACCTGCCGTTCCCCTTCCCAAAACTTGAGGCGCAAGTCGCCAACGGCACTTGGCAAAAAACAGATGTTACCGTCGGCGCGCCGGTCGGCAAAACCAAGACCATCGTCGTGGACTTGGCCGGCAAACTGCCAAGCGGTGCCAAGCGGCTTCGCTTGTCGATGGCGTTTGAGATTCACTGGAACCGAATTGCGCTGTTTGAAAAGACGAGTTTGCCATCCATCGCCACGATGCACCCAACGACGACTGATTTGCACTGGCACGGCTACGGTGCGATCGAGGATTTGCCGAGCCATCTGCCGCTGACGCCGATCCACGATCAAACCGGCGACACGCCGAACTGGCGCATCACCCCCTCCGGCTGGGTCACGCGTTACGGCGGTGTCGATGAACTTGTCGCCGCCAAGGACAACCAGCTCGCCCTCATCGCCGCCGGCGACGAGTTAACGCTTGGTTTCGCGGCAACCAAGCTGCCGACGCAACGCCCCAACACGACACGCCACTTTTTCCTGTTCACCAGCGGCTGGGACAAGGACGCCGATTTTCACGTCGCCCATGGTTGGACGGTCGAGCCGCTGCCATGGCACGGCATGGATGCCCAACGCTACGGCCGCGAACCCCGCCCCAAACTCGATGACGGCTGGATCAAAAAATACAACACCCGCTGGATCGGTCCACGCCCGCTGCATAAACTCAACAAACTAACCACAAGCAAGTGAAGCACCGAATTCCCTTTTTATTTTTCACGATTGCCGGCTTGGCTGCCCACGCCGACTCGCTTGATCAGATTGCCAATGTTTTCGTCGAGGACGGGTTGAAGCTCCGGCACCTTGAGTTCAGCATTACCGACACCGGCCTGGAATCCCATGGCGACAAGAAACACGAGATTCGAACCGACCGATTCGGAGACACACCGCAACAACCGGACGGCCGCATCCTCCTGCAACCCAACGGTGATGCGGTTAGCCAGGCGCACTCGTGGGACTACAACGCCTCGCGGCCAGGCAAGTACTGGGTAGAACTTGTTTACGCCTTGGCTAAGGGCAAAAGCACCGCCGTGCCGAACATCAGCTCGTACCGCATCCAGACCCAACTTGATGTCACCGGCGCGGCTAATCGTTTCCGCAATGTCACCCTCGGAAAAATTTATTTCGTAGAGCCGGGTAAACAAAAACTCGAGCTCAAGTTTCGTGGCGACATGCCGAGAGTTCGCGCGCTCATCCTGCGCCCCGCGCCGGAAGGGGAGCCCATTGGCCAGGCGCTCGACCGCTCGGTGTTGCTGCACGCGCGCGACGTGACGCTGCACAGCACCAAGGTGCAGTACGAAACCAAGCCGCACAAAAACACGGTCGGCTACTGGGTGAATGTCACGGATCAGGTGAGCTGGGACTTCACCGTGTCGCGCGGCGGCAGATTCGATGTCGAGATCCATCAAGGCTGCGGCAAGGGCCACGGCGGCAGCCGTGTCGCGCTCGAGGTCGC
>DQOE01000263.1 GCA_015658765.1 Verrucomicrobiota bacterium
ATCGCGATGACCATCGAGGACAGTTGGGGCGGTGACATCATCACAGCGGCGATTTCGCACTTGGCCCACAGCACCCCGACCGAGCTGCTTTTCTCGTCCACCGACTTCAACAGCTACGTCACCATCTCGATCGCCAATGATGCTCCCCAAAGAAACAACGGCCGACTGGCAGCCTCCACCGCCCCCGGTCTCGGCATCACTCCCAAAATGGAGGTGCTTGGCCAAGCGGTGTTTGAAGTCAACTAGTCCTCCAACTCACCTGATGCCCAAAGCAGGCCACGAGCGACCAGCTTGAGAAATACCGGATCGCTGAAGGTGGCATCGGAATGGCCGTAGGTGGTGCCGAAGACACGAGCTTTGCCATACTGATTCGTCCAAGCCACCGCGTATTCCTTACCATCACGCTCGCTCTTAGAAGTGGCCAGGGCCCTGGCTTTCGGCCACATCTTTTCAATCACGTACAACTCATCCTTCGGTGTCACCCAATCCTCCGGCATGCCCTTCAGGATCGGGTGCTTCAAAGCAACCTTCTTTACCGGATAACGACTTTGATGCTCATGACGGCGACTGGTCACACCAAGAAACTGGCGCCAGTCGTCGATTTTGGACGCACGATAGGTGTGCATCGCGCAGTGAATCACCACCGCGGGCACGCCTGCCTTATGGGCGTGGGTGATACTACGGATGTAACCCTCATCAACCGTGTTGGCAAAGCACTCGTTATGCACCACCACGTCGTAGCCCTTGGCCCAGTCGGCATCGCTATAAAGATCAATCTTGGCCTTGGTTCCAGTGCCGCCTTCGTTGACCACCTTCCACTCAACCTTGGCCTCCTTAGCCACACCCTCTATCAACGCCTTGCTTTGGAACTTATAGTTGTGACAGCAACCGCCGGTGATCAGCAATGCCCTCACTGGTTTTTGCTTTTCCTCCGCTTGTGCAGATACCAAGCCAACCACGGCCACCAAAGTTAAAGCGCGAGTTAAATGGGAAGTAATCATTTGTCTATTCATGACGCAGCCGCAGCCTGCCCCATTCACACATCCGCGTCAGGTTTATTTTCCCTTCGGTTTTTTGGTTGGCGTGCGGCGGAACTGGCCAGTGAGTTGCGGGCCGTTGTCGGGTGGGAGGGATTTGTGCCATGCGATGAGTGGTTTAGTAAGTTTGCCGACAAGTTTTGGATACTCGGCGGCGAGGTTTTTGGTTTCGCCGCGGTCGGTTTTAAGATTGTAGAGTTCTGGGTCAGTACCGTCGTATTCGCAGAGGAATTTCCAGTCGCCCTTGCGTACAGCTAGATCGGGCAAATCTTTATCGCCGTAAAATGAATCGCGATCAGGCGGGCGGCGAAAATAAATGGGAGCCTTGCGCGAGCCGGTGGATTGACCGAGCAGCGTGCCCGGCAGCGATTCGCCGTCGAAAGTTACGCCCTTGGGATGCGGTGTGCCTGTTAGGTTCAGCAGCGTGGGCACGAGATCAATGGCGGAAAAGACCGAAACGCGATTCACGTAATTCCTCTTCGCCACCGGCCCGCCCCAAGCAACGAGCGAGGAGCGCACGCCCCCTTCATAGAGGTGTGTCTTGAAGCCGCGGAATGGCCCGGCCGAACCAGCGCCCATTTCGGGGCCGTTGTCGGAGCAGACAAGCACGAGCGTGTTGTCGCGAAGCGCGGAATCACTCCTGATGTGGTCGAAGAGCTTGCCGAGTTGGCTATCCATCTCCTGAAGCACGGAATGGTACAGGCCGCGCTTGCCATCGGCCCATTTGTCCGCCGGCGGCCAAAACGGGCTGTGCACGTCATCCGGCCAGAGATTGATGTAAAACGGCTTCTTCACCTTCACAGCTTTTTGAATAAATGGAATCGCTTCGTCCACAAAGCCGGCTGTGATTTTCGATCGCAACATCCAGCGCGCACCCCGACCAAGCCGCTCGGCATCGGCCCAGATGCGGCGCGGCTCCGCCCATCCCGGCTTGAGCGTGAGCGGAAGCAGCTTGGGGCCCATGCCCTCGAAGTTGGTGAGCGAGGCATCAAATCCGTACTCGGTGATCGCCGGCGCCTCGGCCACATCACGCTGGCCGCCCATGTGCCATTTTCCGAAATGGCCCGTGGCGTAACCGGCCCGCTTCAGCGACCGCGCAAGCATCGGCGCCTTGGGATCGAGCCACTGCGCCATGCCGCGCCGGGTGTTCATGTCGCGATGCGCGAGAAACGAGGTGATGCCCCAGCGCTGCGGATATTGCCCCGTTGAAATCGCCGTGCGCGACGGCGAGCAGATAGGCGAGTTCACATAAAACTGCTCGAACCGTACGCCCTCCTTGGCCAAGCGATCAATGTGCGGCGTCTTCGCGGCTTCATTTCCGAAACAGGAAAAATCCCCCCAGCCCATGTCATCAATGAACACGAGCACAATGTTCGGCTGCGCGGCCTGCGCAAACAGGTGAAGAAAGCTACCAACAAGGATTGTTATGAATGGCTTCATGGCACTTGAGTGACTTCGAGGTACGATCCGCTAAAGGCCAAGGGTGGTGTGGGGGGCGGTTGGGGTTGAGCGGATGCTTTGCATTTCTGACTTCATTTGTTCCGCGATTTTGGGGTGGCTCCGTATGACGTTCTGTTTTTGGTAGGGATCCTTCGCCAAGTTGTAGAGCTGGGCGCTGGGTGCGTCCGGCTTGATTTTACCGTCTTCAATGTCGCTGTTAACGTGGCCGGTGAACAACTGGGCAGCAGGGCCGCCGAATCCATGTTCGCCGACTTTCTTCGCGCCAAAACCGCCGTGTCCCCTCGCGCCAATGTAGATCCAGTCGCCCTTTCTCAACGACAGATGGGTTCTCCTGAGTGGTGCAATCAACAGGTGATCGCGAACCTTGGCACCCGGTTCGCCGGTCAGCGCCGGGAGGATGTTGAAGCTGTCCTCGCCCTCGGCTTGGCCAAGCTTGCGCCCGGTGACAGCCGCCACGGTGGCGAACAGATCGACATTGCTCACCAGTGAATCCGAAACGCTGTCGGGCTCGATTTTCCCCGGCCAACGCGCAATGAACGGCACACGGTGGCCGCCCTCCCAAGCGTCGAACTTGAAGCCAAGCAGGTCGCCGTTCAGCCGGTGTCCCCTGCGCCATGCCTCCTGCCCGCCGCGGTTGAGCATCCCGCCATTGTCGCTCGTGAAAACCAAAAGCGTGTTGTCGGCGACCTTGGCTTCATCCAACGCGTTCATCACTTGGCCAACAATCCAGTCCAACTCGTGAATGAAGTCGCCGTAGCGCCCCGCTTGGCTCGTGCCTTGGAAGCGCTTGGCCGGGGTGAACGGGTGGTGAATGTTGCTCGTCGCAAAGTAGAGGAAAAACGGATTGCTGGATTTTGCCTTGGATCGAATCCAGTCGGTTGCCTTGCTGGCGAAAGTGGTTCCCACCAGTTCGTCGTCATATATCTTGTGCGCTTTTTTCGCACCGCCAATGCCATCGGTTTTAAATTTCTCCTCAAAAACCCGTGTCTCCGCCTTCTGGCCGTAGACGAATGGGTCCGCTTTATCGAAGCCGACGACCCTGTGGTTTTCGACATAGACAAACGGCGGATGACTGTTCACCACCGGTAGGCCATAGTAGGAATCGAAACCAAGCTCCAACGGGCCGGGTTTGAGCAACCCGTTCCAGTCCGTTGGGGACTGGGTGCCAAAACCGAGGTGCCATTTGCCAATGCACGCCGTGTCGTAGCCCGCGCTTTTTGCCACATCAGCAATTGTTGTGCGGGCAGGATCGATCACCAACGGCGTCTTGAGAAAAACAGGCGACCACAGGTTACCGCGACGAACCGGGTAACGCCCGGTCAGCAACGTGTAACGTGAGGGCGTGCAAACCGCCGA
>DQOE01000379.1 GCA_015658765.1 Verrucomicrobiota bacterium
GTCGCCGAAGGCTCCTTCGAAGACGACATGGGGGCGTAATAAATCCGATAGTTTCAAAAGCAAAAAGGCCCGGCAATTGCCGGGCCTTTTTTGTCGAAACTAGAAATGCCTTAGCTTTTCAACTCGTCGACCTCCATGAAGGCGTAGCAGAGCATGTGGGCGATGCCCATTTGGCAGTCCTCGGCACGGCCGTAGTGGGTGTCGTCGATCACGATCGTTTCGCTGGCCAAGTCGGCCAGCTTGCCTCGCTTGCCGCCAACGAGCGCGATGGTGTGCAGGCCGTTGTCGTTGGCCCACTCGAAGGCCTTCACCAAGTTCGGCGAACTGCCGCTCACGCTCATCGTCAGCACGATGTCCCCGGCTTGGCCGTAGTTTTCGAGTTGGCGCAGGTAAATATCCTCATAAGAGTAGTCGTTGCCGATGGCGGTCATCCAGCTCACGTTGTCGTTCAACGACAAAACCTTGAACCGTTTGCCCAGCGCATCGGACGAGCCTTTGCCCAAGTCGGTGGCGAAGTGCGATGCGTTGGACGCACTGCCGCCGTTGCCAAACAGGAAAATCTGCCGACCCTCGGCGTGGGCTTCCTTGAATTTGAGGATGACCGACTCAACCTGCTCGACCGGGATGGAGTCGAGCGCGGCTTTTTCGGCTTCGATGTAGTTGACGATCCATTCGCGCATGGGCGGAACGTCGCAGAACCCACTAGACATTCAAAGCCAAAATCAGCGCGCCAACCGGCACAGCGTCCTCGCCGAGCTTTGCCAAGCGCACGCTTGGCCCCGGCTTGAGCACGTCCATGATCGCGCGCCCAAGCGCAGTCGCCACACCCAGGCGCAGCGGTTCGCCGATCTGCGACAGGCCACCACCGAGGATGATCGTCGCCGGGTTGATCAAATGCACGACATGCGACAATCCAAGGGCGAGTTCGCCACAGGTCTCGTCGAAGATCGCCTTGGCCCCGGCGTCACCGTCGGCCATCGCCTTGGCCAAGTGCTGTGCCTCGCCGCCCTCGCCATCGAGACGCTTGGCCAAGGGCGAGTCGCCGTTGGCGGAAGCGTACTCGCGGAGCCGCCGATCCACGGCCCAACCGGAGCAGCGCGACTCGAGCGTGTCGCCCGCTTGGTTCAGTCGCACGTGGCCGATCTCCGCCTCGGTCGGCAACGCGCCGTGATAAATCAAACCGTCGATCACCAGGCCGCCGCCGATGCCGCTGCCCAGCGTGACGTAAAACACCGGGCTTTGACCCTGCCCCGCCCCGGCGATCGCCTCGCCCAGTGCGGCGGTGTTGCCGTCGTTTTCGATGGCCACAGGCGCGCCGGCGACCTGTTCGCTGAGCCAGTCGCGGAGCGGGAAATCGTCCCAGCCGGCGACTTGGTGTGAGCAGCAGGCCCGGCCGGTTTCGCGATTGAACGGCCCGCCGAAGCCGACGCCAATCGCGGCGATTTTCTGCCGCCCGGCAATGTTGGCCAAGGCACCGGCGATTTGGCCGCGGATGCCCTCCGCGCCCACCGCCGGGTCGGCGGTGAAGCGTTGCCGCCCGACGATCGACGCTTTGCCGTCGCCGGTGACCACTTGGATCTTCGTCCCGCCAATCTCGATGCCAACAAAAACAGACTCCATGAAACCGAGGGCTTTATTGTGAAAAAGTCGGGGAGTTTCAAGTTTTCAGTTCGGGGAAATAGTGTGCCTCCCCTTCGGGGCTTGTTATTTTTGTTGCGTCCAACCCGGGGCTGACGCCCCGGGCTATTTCATGCCGCCCCTCCGGGGCTTGCGGCTTGGCCAAGCGGGCCGTTACTTGAAACTGAAAACTTGAAACTTTTTGGCATTGCCATTTCTCGCCGGATGGCTTCGACTGCGGCGCATGCACTCCATGCACATTTTTCGATCAATCGCTTTTGGACTGACGCTGGCGTTCTCGGCCAGCGCCGTTGCCCATCCAAACCAAGTCGCAGCAGATCAGGCCGCTGCGGCGGATATGGCGAACGCGGCCAATGCCTTCCTCGCGACGCTCAAGCCGGAACAGAAGGCCAAGGCGACGTTCAAGCTCGACGATGCCGACCGCACCCGCTGGCACTTTGTCCCGACCGAGATGCACCCGCGCCACGGGCTGTCGTTTCGAGAGATGACGCAGGCGCAGCAGCACATGGCTTACGCGCTGTTGGCCTCGGTGATGAGCGCTCGCGGCGTGCAGAAAACCGCACAGATCATGAGCCTCGAGCAGGTGCTGCACGACGCCAACCCGAACGGCCGTTTTGCCCGCGACCCGAAGTGGTACTTCGTCAGCATCTTCGGCAAGCCAAGCGTGGAGGGCACTTGGAGCTGGCGGTTTGAGGGGCACCACTTGTCGCTGAGCTTCACCGTGGTCGATGGGCACGTCGGCGGGTTGACGCCGGCCTTTTTCGGCACGAACCCGGGAACGATTCTCGACGGCCCGCGCAAGGGGTTTCAGGTGCTTGCCGCGGAGGAAAACACCGCCCGCGCCCTGGCCAAGTCGCTGAATGCCGAGCAGCGCAAAATCGCCATCATCGCCGCGAAAGCCCCGTCGGACGTCATCACGAAGGCCGACCGCAAGGCGAGGCGACTCGAGCCGCTTGGCTTGGCCGCGTCGGAGATGAACAAAAAACAGGCCGACCAGCTTCTGCTACTCATCGGGGAGTACCTCCACAACTACCGCCCCGACCTGGCCGACGAGGGGGTCAGGCATTTCGAGGGGGTGAGCCTCAGCAAGATTCACTTTGCGTGGGCCGGATCTCTCGAGCCACGGCAGGGGCACTACTACCGCATCCAGGCGCCGGACTTCCTGATCGAGTACGACAACACGCAGAACGGCGCCAACCACGTCCACTGTGTTTCGCGCGACTTGAAGCATGACTTCGGCGACGACCTGCTGCGCCAGCACTACGAGCAGCACCACAAAAAGTAGGTCGCTTTTTTCACAACAGCCTTTCGCAAGGCCGGCGGTGCGGGTAACGTGCCCCGGCCTTGGCCTTTCCCCGGGGGCTTGGCCAAGCGCAACACTGTTTTGAGCGACGCTGCAACCACAACCGCTAAAGAGGAAATCACCCGGCCGGAGGTCGGCCAACGGATCACGGTGCGCATCGACGATGTGGCCTTCGGCGGCGAAGGTGTCGGGCGCGTGGATGGGTTTGTCGTGTTCGTGCCGCTGGTGATCGAGGGCGAGACGGTCGAGGCCGAGATCACCGAGGTGAAGAAAAGTTTCGCGCGCGCCGACCTCGTCAAAGTTGTCGAGCCGGCGGAAAGCCGCGTCGAGCCGGAGTGCAGCTATTTTGGTGACTGCGGCGGCTGCCAGTACCAGCACATGGCGTACGAGGCGCAGTTGGCGATGAAGCAGAAACAGATCGCCGCGCTGTTCGAGCGCATCGGCGGTTTTACCGGGGACAGAGTCGCGCCGGTCGTTGCCTGCCCGAAACCGTACAACTACCGGAACCGCATCCTCATCCGCAGCCAGTGGAACGGCAAGGCGAAGAAGCTGCTGGTCGGCTTCCGCAAACGCAACTCGCACTGGGTCGTCGAGATCGATGAATGCAAAATCGCCGAGCCGGCGTTGAACGCGCAGATCCCCGAGATCCGCGACAACCCGCCGAACAAGGGCGGCGTGAAAGTGAACCTGCGCGTGGTGCCCGATGACTGGGTCGTGCCGGATCATTCCTTTTTCCAGACGAACTACTTCATGCTGCCGCGTATGGTTGAAGTGGTGCGAAAAATTTTCCAGGCAAGCGGCGCGGAGTATCTCATCGACACGTACTGCGGCGTCGGGTTTCTGGGGATCGAACTGGCCAGCTTGGCCAAGCGCTACGCCGGCGTGGAGTACGACCATCGAGCCATCCTCGCCGCCCGCGAAAACGCCACCAAGTTCGGCGGCGGCAACGGCGAGTTCATCGAGGGCCGCACCGAGCATCTGCTGCCCAAGCTGCTGGCCAAGTTCGAGGCTGGAAAAACCACTGTCATCCTCGATCCGCCCCGCAAAGGCTGCGTCCCGGCGGTGCTCGAGCAATTGCGCCAGAGCCGACCGGTGCAGATCATTTACGTCTCGTGCCACCCGGCGACGCTGGCCCGGGATTTGAACGCTCTCTGCGCCGATGGGGTCTATCGGTTGGAGCAGGTCGTGCCGCTGGACATGTTTCCCCATACCCAGCACGTCGAATGCGTGACCGACCTGCGGTTGAACACCAGCACGTGAACCGCGACCACAGAGCACCCTCCCACCAAAACCTGTCTTGCAATGGATGGTCGGGTTGGTTTCAACTGTCGCCGCAACCGAGTCAATGACAGACAATAGCAACCCGCTGAAGTCATTCGCCGCAACCCGCCTTCCCTGGGCCGTCGCCCTGGGTTCGCTGGTGCTGTACCTCGCCACGCTGCACTCGTGGATCAGTTTTGCGAGCCTGCCCGCCGTGTCGGATGTCGGGGGGTGGAACGACCTGTCGCAGTCCGAGGCTCCGCTGCTGTATTTGCTCACGCTGCCGCTGCGGATGCTGCCGGCCTCGATGGTGCCAACGGCGATGAACGTCCTCGCCGCAGTGTTCGGGGCGTTGACACTGGCGATGCTCGTGCGCTCGGTGGCGCTTCTTCCGCATGACCGCACAAAGGAGCAACGGCAGCGTGAACAGAGCGCCCACTCGCTGCTGAGCCTGCGGAGCAACTGGGTGCCCGCGCTTTTCGCGGCGATGGTGTGCGGGCTGCAACTTAGTTTCTGGCAACACGCCACAGCCGGCACCGGCGAGATGCTCAACGTGTTGTTGTTCGCCTTCGTCATCCGATGTCTGCTCGAGTACCGGATCAACCACAAGACCCGATGGCTGAGCCGGGCCGTGCTCGTGTACGCGATGGGCATCACGAACAACTGGGGCATGGTGGGATTCCTGCCGCTCTTTTGTGTCGCGCTGCTCTGGACGGCCCGCATGCAGTTGTTCCGAGAGGGCCTGCCGCTGAAGCTCGCGCGGAACGCCCTGGCCGGCCTGTCGCTTTACCTGTTGCTTCCGGTGGCCGCCGTGGTCTCCGGCAGTGGGGAAAATTTCCTGGACGTGTTGATGGCAAACCTTGGGTTGCAGAAATCGTTCCTCGGCAGCCTGTTCAGCCAGCGGTTGATGGTGTTGGTGATGGCTTCCACCGCGATCCTGCCGCTGTTGCTGGTGAGCATTCGCTGGCCGGCGAACTTCGGCGACACCAACGCCGCGGCCTCCGCAATTACGACCGCCCTCCTCCGGTTGGTGCATTTTCTGTTCCTGGCAGTTTGCATTTACGTCGCGTTCGACCACGTGGTCAGCCCGCGCAAACTGGTCAATCTGCCGCAGATCACCGGCATCGGCGCTCCGTTCCTGACATTCTACTATCTGGGCGCGCTGAGCACCGGTTATTTTTTGGGATACCTGTTATTGTTGTCGGGGAAGGAGGAA
>DQOE01000190.1 GCA_015658765.1 Verrucomicrobiota bacterium
AGAATGAAGTGATCCACGGCGTTGGCTGCCTGTTCCGGCTTGGCCAAGCGCGGCAATTCCGGTCGACCGGGGCGCTGATAGGCCCAGTGGTCGTTCCCAGCAACAACGCCCCAATGGCATAGATACACACCTGCCAATAGAATCGTGTTGAATCCAATCAACCGAACCGAATCGATACCTTTAATGGAATAAGCGGACGCCACCGTGATGGCTAAAAATTAGCGTTTCGATTCTATTTTGCAAATGGAATCAAGGAGGGGGAACAAGAGATGATTGAAATCATTCTATCAGAATAAAAAGAATCCGGGGGGACCAGGTTGAAGAAACCTGCAACCCCCCCGGGGATAATTCAGAGCTAGCAATGTAAGGTTTAGTAGACACCCACGACAGCGCTTGCAGGCCCACGCCGTGCGGATTGGCGGGAAAACTAGCGATCAGCCGACTCGGGTCAACACTTTTTTGTAAAAAAATGAAGTTTTTTGAGCTGTTTTTTGGGGAGAAACGGCTCATTCCAGGCTCCGGGGCAAAAAACCAACCGAAGTTTGGATCGAATGGGCACAGGAACAGCCGGCGCTTGTCTCCGGGGCAAGCAGCATCCCGCCGGCCGAAATCAGGCTGAGCCAGCACCCGCTTCGAATACCCTCAAACTGGCTGCGCTTGTTGGTGCTCAAATCCCACATGCCGTGGTAGTAGTGCCGAAAGAACATGGTGTGGTTGCTGGCGGACATCGTGCCGCAGCCGCGCCGTTCCGGCAGGTCGTCGCGCAATTCTTTACCCGTGGCCAAGTCGAACGCCCATTGGTCGGAGTAATAGGTGTCGCCAATCACCACCGGGTGTTGCAGGTGTCCGCTGTGGTGTCCCTTGCCCTCCTTGTGGTGATCCTCCCAGAGGAGGCTTCCTGCCGGGATGTGAACCGAGCTGCCATCCTTGGCCTTGCGCGTCTGCTCTTCCGCGGCGATCCCGAAGGTGTGATAATGTTTATCCTTGTCGGTTCCCGTGGCAACAAGCATGCCTTTGGCATAAACCAAATATGTCATGTACTGCAATTTTGAAAAGTCGTGTGGACGATCCCACCTGGACTCACCACTGTCCAGGTCCAGTGCGACGAGGTGTTGGTCGCCAAGTTGCTGAATGGGCTGTATGCCGCCTGCCATCTCAAGCGCTTTCGGCGCACGGCTCTCGATGAAATAAATCACCCGGTCGCCGATGGTGATGGTTGAGTTGACAATCGCTCCCCCTTCGTAGGTCCAGGCCCGTTCGCCGGACTTCAGGTCAACACCGAACAGCCGGTCGCTGGTCACCCGGCTGATGAAATTTGTTTCGTATTTTTCGTACCACTCACCGTCGTCCCCAAGGTAAAGCTCTCCTTTTTTTACGCGGCTGCCAATCAACTTGCCCCCGGTCGCCGACAAATAAGCCCATTGATATTTGGCCGACTCGCCCTCCGGCACGGAAAACCGCCTGGCCCGATGCCCCGTCGCACCGTCGATCCCAATACAATACCGGCCCTGCACGAGGTAAAGCTGATCCCCGGCCGCCACCATGTTGCTGCTGTCCCGCGGGATGTTGGCCCGGCGCATTTCCGGGCTGGAGAAACTCCACCGGACAGTGCCGTTGTAGGCGTCCAGGCCGAACAACACCCGGTCTCCCTGCACGTAAAGGCGGCCGTTAGTTGAGAGCGGCGCGGGGTTGCGTGGGCCACGATCCGGCATCGGGCGCGGGCCCGGTTCACCCCACCATTTCACTCCCATCTCTCCCTTCACAATGTCGTCGCCGCTGCACGAGGTGTTTTGCGCGTTGCCGTACTGGTGAGTCCATTCCCCTCCCCCGGCCAACTGGGGACGCGCATAAACGAGCCAGCGTGCCTCGCCGTTATCGGATCGAACCAAGCGGCTTCCCGCCCGGCCAAGCCAGCGTTGAACTTGGCCAAGGTCGCCCGCTTGCCCAAGCACCACCGTGCCGCCGCCCGGCACAAGATACCGGAGAGCCTCAGCACCCTTGGCGGGTGGCATTTGGCCCTCAAGCAAATGCCGCTCCGAGACAATCAAGTTGAACAGCATCGAGCCGAGAAACCGCTCGTCCAGCGACCCCTCGAGCACCGAGGCCCGAACGCCATAAACACCCGCCTCGTCTAGGGTGGCACGGATTTGCTGAACCCTCACAGCGTCCTGCTCCACCACCACCACTTGCAGGTCGGATTTGCGAATCAGTTCCAGTGCGAGACTGCCGTCCACTCCGCCCAGCACCAGGCAGTAGCCGGCACGGGCATTGGCCAACTCAAGGATTTGATCGGTCGCGACCGACAGTTTGCTTTCTTTCCGCGATGCCGCCTGGCCGTGCGCCGCACCAGGCAGGCGATAATAAAACGATGAGTCAAATTTGTACTGTTTGCTTTGGGCATCCTTTCCCCCGTCAATGCCAACTATCCGGTAAGTGTATTCGCCGTCGAGCGAGAGGTCGTGAACCGTTACGAGGTGACGCTTGCCCTGCTGCTTGCCGAACAACTCCAACGATTTTCCGCCCGGCATCGACCAGCGCACACGACCGCTCATCGGCTCGTCCACCTCCCAACTGATCGTCACAGTCGTGCGATTCACCCAGTCCACAAACGGCCCATAGGCAATCTCCAACGCCTTCGGCTTGACTGCGGCCTCCACAGCCATCCCCCGAATCTCCCAAACGCAGACACAGGCAAACATCAACCCAAGACGGCAAACCACGTTGCCCATCGTCATCCGTCCCGATAGATCAAAGGAACTCATCGCGGGGACTGTTATGGAACCAGCCAATTGCCGCCAGTCTTTTCATTAAAAGCACCGGAATTGCAACAAACACGGTTTTACGGCACAATGGGTGCATGCCAAACACGTTTGGCCATCTGTTCCGCATCACCACCTGGGGCGAATCCCACGGGGGCGGCGTCGGCGTCGTGCTCGACGGCTGCCCGCCGCAGCTCGATCTCGACGAGTCGGACATTCAACCCGACCTCGACCGACGCCGTCCCGGCCAGTCGAAGATCGTCACGCCTCGCGACGAGGCCGACAAAGTCCAGATTCTCTCCGGCACCTTCGAGGGCAAAACCCTCGGCACACCCATCATGATGATGGTGCACAACAAAGATTTCCGCCCCGAGGCCTACGCGGAGATGAAGACCAAATTCCGCCCCTCCCACGCCGACTACACGTACCAGCAGAAATTCGGCTACCGCAACTGGCAGGGCGGCGGCCGCTCCAGCGCGCGCGAAACCGTCGGCCGCGTTGCCGCCGGTGCCGTGGCCAAGAAACTTTTGAAACAACGCTACGGCGTCGAAGTGTTGGCCTATGTTAAACAGGTCAAAAAAATCATTGCCGACGTCAACCCCGACAAGGTCAGGCTGCGCGATGTCGAGGCCAACATTGTCCGCTGCCCGGACAGCGCCGTCGCCGAAAAAATGATCCGGCTGATCGAGCGCACCCGCAAAGCCGGCGACACCGTCGGCGGCTTGATCGAGGGCGTCGCACGCGGCCTGCCAGTCGGCTGGGGCGACCCGGTGTTCGACCGCCTCGAGGCCGACCTCGCCAAGGCGATGCTCAGCCTGCCCGCGTCCAAGGGCTTCGAAGTCGGCTCCGGTTTCGGTGCCATCACCATGACCGGCCGCGAGCACAACGACCCCATGCAATCCAGGCGCGGCAAGGTGCGCACGACAAAAAACGATTCCGGCGGCGTGCAGGGCGGCATCTCCAACGGCGAGACCGTCCACTTCCGCGTTGCCTTCAAGCCGGTGGCCACCGTCATGCACCAGCAGGACACCGTCGATGCGCAGTTGAAAAACACAACGCTCAAGGGCCGGGGCCGCCACGATCCGTGCGTGCTGCCGCGCGCCGTCCCGATGATCGAGGCCATGACCGCCCTCGTCCTGGCCGACCACGCCCTGCGCCACCGCGCCCAAAACGAGTGGTAGCCGCCGCGCTTGGCCAAGACGCGCTTGATTTCCCCTCGTGCTTGGCACACCTTTTCCGGTTCTCAACCTAGTGGGAACATCAGTTGATGAATTGGCAACATAAAATCATTCTTGCTGCAGTGCTGCTTTCGCTTGGCCAAGGGTTACTGGGTGGCGAAAGTGAATCGGCCAACCCGGATAGTGATGCTTTCGATTTCTGGTCGCTGAAACCGGTCGTCCGGCATGCCTTGCCGGCGCTTGGCCAGGCGGATCGCGACTGGGCGCGGAATCCTATCGACCACTTTATCGCCGCCAAGCTGGCTGAAAAAAATCTCACCCACTCGCTTGAAGCCAACCGCCGGACGCTGATTCGCCGCGTCTGTTACGACCTTATCGGCCTGCCCCCTGACCCATCAGAAATCGACGCGTTCCTCAGCGACCCCGATCCGTTGGCCTACGAAAAACTCGTCGAAAAACTTCTCGCCACACCTGGCTACGGCGAACGCTGGGCGCGCCACTGGCTCGACGTTGTCCACTACGGTGACACACACGGCTACGACAAGGACAAGCTCCGCCCCAACGCCTGGCCGTATCGCGACTATGTCATCCGCGCATTCAACAGCGACAAACCGTACGACCTGTTCGTGCGCGAGCAGGTCGCCGGCGATGCGCTTTATCCCGACACTCGCGACGGCATCGAGGCGACAGGATTCATCTCGGCCGGCCCGTGGGATTTCATCGGCCATGCCGAGGTGCCGGAAACCAAGCTCGACGGCCGTATCGCCCGCAACATCGACCGCGACGACATGGTGAAAAATACGATGAACACCTTCATCAGCACTACCGTGCAATGCGCCCGCTGCCACGACCACAAGTTCGATGCGATCAACATGACCGACTACTACCGGATGCAGGCCGTGTACGCCGCGCTCGACCGCGCCGACCGTGAGTACCACCCCGATCCCGTGATCGCCAAACAACTCGCCACACTCAAAGCCGAGGTTGACCGGCATCAATCCGAACTCATAAACATCGAGACCGAGATCAGTAAAAAAGGGGGAGATAAACTCGTTGCGCTCGACAAGCAACTCGAGTCGCTCCGCAAGCAATCTAAAACGAGCAACCGCCCCGAGTTCGGTTACCACAGCCAGATCAGCGCCGAGCAGGACGTGAGCAAGTGGGTGCAGGTGGACCTTGGCCAGGCGCAGTCCATCGAACAAGTCACGCTCATCGGCACGAGTGACAACTTCAACAACATCGGTGACGGCTTCGGCTTTCCAGTGCGCTACAAAATTGAGGCATCAAGCGATACGACGTTTGAGAGCGGCGTCACGGTTGTCGCCGACAAAACCAAGGCCGACGAGCCAAACCCCGGCGTTGCGCCGCTGCATTTCAAATCGCCAAACCTCAACGCGCGTTACGTCCGCGTCACCGCGACCAAGCTGGCCAAGCGCAGCGGCGATTATATTTTTGCGCTGGCCGAGCTTCGCTTACTCAACGCCAACGGTGACAACCTCGCGAAAGGCAAAACCATCACCGCGCTCGACTCCATCGAGTCACCGGTTCGCTGGCGAAAAAGCAATTTGGTCGATGCCCTCTACCCCGGCAAGGCGAGCGATCCCGCCATTGCAAAGGAACTGGAAGTTCTTGTGAGCGTACGGGATAAGTTGGTCCAATCCATCCTTTCCGGTGAAATTGCCGCCAAGCGGAATGCCGCCAAGGCAGGCTTGGCCAAGGCCGAGGCGGCACTCAAAAAAATGCCCAAGCCAATGCGCGTTTACGCCGGAACAATCCATAAGGGAAGTGGTTCCTTTCGCGGCACCGGCAATGAAGGCGGCAAGCCCCGCGCCATTCGCGTACTCCACCGTGGCGACATGAGCCAACCGCGTGATGAAGTTGCTCCCGGCACGTTGCGTTTGGGCAAGCGCGATGCCGGCACGTTTAAACTCTCCAACACGCACAGGGAAAGTGACCGCCGAATCGCCCTCGCCCGTTGGCTGACAAAAAAAGATCATCCGCTCACGTGGCGATCGATCGTCAACCGCGTTTGGCAGTACCACTTCGGCACCGGGATCGTCGCGACACCAAACGATTTCGGCCGCATGGGC
>DQOE01000105.1 GCA_015658765.1 Verrucomicrobiota bacterium
AAGGGTGACTTTCGCGTGCGCAACATGGCCGCCTCGCCGCAGGCCCAACGAGCGCTGTCGCTGCTGCAAACCGTCGATGCACTCGACGGCAAGCCACGCTCCGACTCGGAGGCTGCGCGCGACCGGTTCCTGTCGCAGGCGCGCTTCATGTCGCTCTCGCCCGAGGCGCGCGAACTGTTCGATCTGAACCGCGAGACGCCGGAGACGCGCAAACGCTACGGCCGCAAGCTGCTGGGCCAGTCCGCCCTGCTCGCGCGGCGGCTGGTCGAGGGCGGCGTGCGCACGGTACTCGTCCGCTTCAAGGGATGGGATCATCACCAGGGCATCGCGCGGGCGTTGACCTACGGTTTCCCTCCCAAGCTCGAGGCGCTCGATCAGGCCGTCACCGCGCTGCACGAGGACTTGGCCCGGCGCGGACTCGACGAGCGCGTCACCGTCGTGTTGGCCAGCGAATTCGGCCGCACACCCCGCATCAACCCGCGTGGCGGGCGCGACCACTGGGCACGCGCCAGTTCGGTGCTGCTGTTCGGCGGCGGACTCAGGCGCGGCGTGGTCGTCGGCAAAACCGACGCCAACGGCGAGGCACCGATCGAGCGCCCCGTCTCGCCGGCGGATCTGTTCTGCACCGTGCTCGGCGCGCTCGGCGCGGATCTCGAGCAGGTGTTGCACACGCCGGATGGCCGACCGGTCCGCACCGTCAACGAGTCCGCCAAGCCGATCCGCGAAATCCTGCGAAGCTGACGATGCCTCCACTCCGGATCGTCACCCTCTCACTGTTGCTCTCTCCGCTTGGCCAGGCAGAAGAATCTCCTGCGCACCTTGGCCCGATCACCGGCATCGTCACCCATGGCGACCACATTTACTCCGTTTCCCAAGCCGGGATTTTCCGCGAGGCCAAGCGCTTGGCCAAGCCGCCGTTCCGCGTGATGTCGATGGCCGGCGCGCCCCGAAAAAATGCCGGGCCGCTGCTGCTGCTCGGCGGCGGCCAACCGGCGGCCAGCGGCGAGATCGCCGCAATCGATCCCGCCAACGGAACCTTGACCAGGCGGAAACTCGGCGACGATTTGGTTTACTCCGTCGCCGTGTCGCCGGACGGCAAAACCGCCGCTGCCGCGATGGCGGATGGGCGGGTGCTGACGTTCGGCTTTCCCAGTCTTGCAACGGGCAGCGTCACCGAAGCCAACCGCCACCAAGCCGTCGTTCGCGCCATCGCGTTTTCGCCGGACGGCCAATGGCTCGCCTCCGCCGGACTCGACGGACTCGTGCTGCTGACGCCGCGCAAACTCAAAGCCAAGCCGATCGTGCTCGCCGACCACTCCGCCGGCGTCGAGTCGCTCGCCTTCGCGCCGAACTCGAGTCAACTCGCCACCGGCTCCCGCGACGGCCGCGTGCGACTGCACTCCATCGGGGGGCGTTTGCTGCGGACGTTTCAGGGAGTCGGCGAGCCGCCGGACGCCACCGGTTTCGGCCAAGCGCCGAGAGTGCTTTGCCTCGATTGGAGCGAAGCGGGGCTCATCGGCGGGACATCGACCGGCTACGTGTTTCGGCTGCCAAGCGGCCAGGGCGACTGGCAGCCGCTGCACCGCGAAAAGGCCAGCCCCGTGTACGCGCTTGGCGAAGCGCCCGGCCAAATCGTCGCCGGAAAAACCGGCCAACTGCTCAAGCTGCCCAAGCCGTGATAAGCTCAAGGGTTCGACCGAACTTCAAATGCGTTTGGCACGGCTCCCTCTCCCAGCGGGAGAGGGTTGGGGTGAGGGAGAAAGCAAACGACCGTGAAAGAAATCTCGGCCGCGTTCGCTCCCCCGCCTCAACGTTTCTCAATCCGATAAAGGTGGGTTTTTGTACGGAGAATCCACGCGGCGCCATGCACGGCGGGAGAAGCCATGAAGCCGCCGTCGAGTTGGCTTTCGGCGAGAATCTCAAACTTGCGCCTGGCCGCGACCGCAGTGGTTTTGCCCTCCTCGCTGAAGAAGAAAACCCGTTTGCCATCGGTCACCGGCGATGCCGAATAGTTCCCGTCCACGCGCTCGCTCCATGTGATTTCGCCGGACTTGGCCTCGATGCACGACGCGATGCCGCCATCGTCGATCATGAAAATATGTTCGCCGATCAACAGCACAGACGGTTTGTTGGAGACACTGCGTTTGGTGCGCCATTTAATGTTGGTCTCAGTCGAATCGCCACTGCCGCCGGGGTCGACCGCCAGCAGTTGGCCTTTCGCAAAACCGGTTGGATAAAACACCATGCCGTGCCCATACACCGGCCGAGTGCTCGCTGAGTGTTGAGCCCGTTCGGTCACGCGCCAAAGCTCCCTGCCGGTCAGCGGGTCGTACGCGTAACAGGCCATCGCGCCGATGCTGATCAATTGCGTCACGCCGCCGTGCTGGATGACGAGCGGCGTCGAGTAACCCTTTCGCAGATCACCGTCGCGGAACGGTTCGCCATTCGTCTTGAGATCCTGAAAGTCAACGCTGCGCTTGGTGCGCCAGACCGTCTTGCCGGTGCGCTTGTCCAGCGCGGCGACGAACTGGTGATCGGCCCCGTCGAACGTGAGGATGAGCAGGTTTTTGTACAGGATCGGCGACGAGCCCGCACCGCGAAAATGGTCGCACACAAAATCGTCCCGCGTCCAAAGCACCTTGTTGGTTTTGGTGTCGAGACACGCCGTGCCGGGCGAACCCCACGTCAGGTACACGCGCCCCGCCTCAACGACCGGCGTCGGTGAACCGTAGCTGTTAAACTTGTGCGCGAACTGCGGATCGGCAATGTGAAAAAGTTGTTTTTCAAAAATGATTTTCCCGTTGTTTGCATCAACGCAAAGACCGGTGAGTTTGTTGCCTTTTTCGTCGGCGGTGGTGAGCCAAATCTTATCGCCCAAAATCACCGGCGACGACCAAGCCCGGCCTGGCAACGCCACTTTCCAGTCGATGTTTTTCGTCTCGCTCCACTCGCTGGGCAACGCTTGGCCGCCTGGAATGTGCCCCGAGCCAAGCGGCCCTCGAAACTGCGGCCAATCGGCGAGGGCAACCGTCGTCGCGGCAACAAACAGCGCGGCCAAAACCAAGCGCTTGGCCAGAAAGTTTTCAGTTTTCAGTTTCAAGAATTTCATGTGTAAAATCGGCACGAAGTCACTCACGCCGTTCGCCTTCCCGCAAGTAAAACCGGCTGTTACTTATCCCGCAGCAGTTGCCAAATCAGCACGAAGGCCGGGGCAAAATCCTCGGGGGTCGCAGCGATCCAGTCAGTGATTTTTTCCGGTGCAAACCAGCCGCCGTCGGAGAGTTCGTCGGGGTCGAGTCGGAACGGGCCTTCGTTTTCGCAGCGGTACAACCAGACGAACTCCTGGCCGGTCTCCAC
>DQOE01000088.1 GCA_015658765.1 Verrucomicrobiota bacterium
CGAGTTTGCCGCGTGTCAGCACGAACAAATCGAGGTCGAAATGCTCAATCAACTGCCGAATTTCCTCCGATTGGCCAAGGCCGAGCAGCGGGGCGACGGTGGCCAGTTCGGCCTCATTCATCTTGACGATCGAGGCGGCGCGGCAACCGTCCTCGAGCAGTTCGGCGGAGAAATAATCCTGCCGCAAATTCACGTCGAACAGCCGCACGGCTTGGCTGGCGGCAGTGGCGAATTGCTGAATCGTCGAGCGCGCCGGCTCGAGCCGCTGGCCAAGCGTGCCAAAACAAACGGCGTCGCACCGCTTGGCCAAGCCGGCGAGCGACTCGTCCCAAGCGAGCCGGTCCCATGCCGTGTCGCCGATGATTTCGTACTCCGGCTCGCCGTTGCGCAGGGTGATCTCGACCGTGCCGGTCGGGGCATCACTATCGGTTTGAATGAAGGCCGTGTCCATGCCGCGCCTGGCCAAGTCGTCGAGCAGCGCCTGGCCAAGCGTGTCACCGCCGATGCGGCTGGCCACCACTGCGTTGTTGCCAAGTTGGTGCGACTGGACGGCGGCGTTGAGCGGCGCGCCTCCAAGCGCCGGGCCGGCGGGGAGCAGGTCGTAAAGCGCCTCGCCCAAGCCGACGATGAGTGGAGGCGATCCGGTCATGGAAGCGTCGAGGCTTGCAGCAGCACCGGGCGCGGCTTGGCGGTCCAAAACGAAAACCCCTTGAGCCGCAGCGAGTAGTCCGGACGGATCTCGCGCAGCCATGCGATCATTCGCTCGGCGTGGTCATCGACGTGATACGTCGTGATGGCGAGTTGCGGAGCGCCGTTGCGAATCTGTTCCCCGGCACCGAGCAACACGTCGAGGTCGGCACCCTCGGCGTCGGCCTTGATGAGGTCGCCCGGGCCAAGCGCTAACTGGTGGCTGCGGCAGTAGTCGTCGATGCTCGTGACCGGCACGGCGTCGGCGTGCGACTCGCCGCCTGGCAGGTACTCGAGATAACCGGCGTCCGGGTTGTCGCCGGCGACCATTCGCGCTTGGCCGGTTTGCCTGCCGACGCCGCTGCGCTCGATGGCGACGCCGTCGGTCAAGCCGTTGGCCTCGGCTCCGCGTTGGAGCAGGCCGGCCATTCGCCCGCTTGGCTCGAAACAAATCACGCGCTTGGCCACGCGCTCCTTGAGCGCGCGAAATGCGAACAGCCCCTCGCACGCGCCGACGTCGAGCACGGTGCTCTCTGGCGAGAGGCGGATCGGCGCGGTGGTGTAGTGGTGCGGATTGGCGGCGGAGAACTCCTGCTCGATGACGAAGTGCAGGTTTTGATCCGGCTCGCTTGGCCAGAAAAAACTCAGCCCACTGTCGCGCAACCGCACCCGCCAAGCGTCGCCGGCCTGCGTGATTTCGGCTTCGTTGGCGAGGTTTCTGGCCGCGGCCATGGTGTGGAGTCGGGCCGGGAAAACCACGCGGTTGGCCTGCATGCGGGCGTCGGCGAAGGCGAAGCGGCCGTGCAGTTTTTGCTGGCGACGCCACTCGCGCCAGCAGCGCAACGATTGTGTAAGGGGGTTTTTCACGGCTCAGTCGAAGGGTGGCGACGGGCAAACAGGGATTGCCACTACGCGGCTCCGGCCATACGGTTCGCGCCCGGCGGGAGCGGTTGTCCTCCTGTTTTAATTAATATGTACATGCGCCTTCGCAGCTTGGTGATCTCCCTCTACAACGCGCTATTTGCGCGTGCCGTGGAGAAGCTATTTTTTCACCAACTCGTCACCAAGACAAACAACTTCGGCACGAGCAACTGGCTTGGCAAACCGATTTGGCAAAACACATTTGACCTTTGGATCGCGCAGGAAACGATCCACGACGTGAAGCCGTCGCTCATTATCGAGTGCGGTACGAACCGCGGCGGCTCGGCTTATTTTTACGCGCAGCTGTTCGACCTTATGGGCACCGACGGCAAGGTCGTCTCGGTGGACATCGAGAAGCTGCACGACCTGTCGCACCCGCGGGTGACGTACCTAGTCGGCAGTTCGGTGTCGGAAGAAATCGCCGGGCAGATTCGCACGATGGCCGAGGCGGCGACCGGGCCGGTGTTGGTGATTCTCGACAGCGACCACTCCGAGGCTCACGTCGCGAAGGAGCTCGAAATCTACGCGCTGATGACCTCGGTCGGCAGTTACTGCCTTGTGCAGGACGGTATCATCGACGAGCTGTTCATGTTCCGCAAAGGCCGTCCCGGGCCGCTGCCGGCGATCAAGAAATATCTGGCCAAGCACCCCGAGTTCGAGATCGACCACGAGCGTTGCGGACGCTTCCTCATCACGCACCACCCGAAAGGCTGGCTCAAGCGAGTTCAATGATCGCCCTGCTGGATTATGGCGCTGGAAATTTGCGAAGCGTGGAGAAGGCGCTGCGTTTCGTCGGCGGCGACGTGCGCTTGGTGCAGTTGCCGGACGGGATGAAGGACGCCTCGGCCGTGGTGCTGCCCGGTGTCGGCGCGTTCGACGACTGCGTCAACGCCATGCAGCGGCAGGAACTGCTCGCGGCGTCCCGGGAGTTTATCAAAACCGGGCGGCCGTTCCTCGGCATCTGCGTTGGTTATCAAGCGATGTTCGAGCGGAGTGAGGAGTTCGACAGCCGCGCCGCCGGGCTGGGGCTGTTTGCGGGCAGCGTTGTGCGTTTCCCGGATGGCCAAGGGCTGAAGATTCCGCAGATCGGCTGGAACAAAATCGAGATCGTCCAGCCGGAGTGCCCGATTTTTAAGGGCGTCGAGAACGGCAGCCACGTTTATTTCGTGCACAGCTTTTATCCGCAGCCGGAGGACGGCTCGATCGCCGCCTGCCGCACGACTTACGGCGTGGAGTTCGCCTCGGCCATCTGGCGGGACAATGTTTACGCGACGCAATTCCACCCCGAAAAAAGCCAAAAAGTCGGGCTGGCGATCCTTCAAAATTTCGTCGACTTGGCCAAGGGGTAGAGGCGGCCGTCCCCACCTTGGCCAAGCGGGGAGGCGATATGTGCTTGTGCAAGGTGGGCGGCTTTGGTAGCATTGATTGCTCTTGGCCAAGCGATATTTTGGCCGACAACACAGCAACTTTAGAAACACAAAAACATCATGGCACACTCACTCCCCGATCTCCCGTACGCGCACGACGCGCTGGAGCCGCACATCGACGCGCAAACCATGGAAATCCACCATGGCAAGCATCACAACACTTACATCACCAAGCTCAACGAGGCCATCGCCGGCAATGCCGAACTGGAGGCGAAGTCGGTCGAGGAACTGGTGAGCAACCTCGACGCCGTGCCGGAGGGCATCCGCGGCGCGGTGCGCAACCATGGCGGTGGGCACGCCAACCATTCCCTGTTCTGGACCGTGCTTGGCCCGGACGGCGGCGGCGAGCCAAGCGGCGCGTTGGCCGACGCGATCAACGCTGAGTTTGGCGGTTTCGTCGATTTTCAGGCCAAGTTTGAAGCCGCCGGCGCGACGCGCTTTGGCAGCGGCTGGGCCTGGGTTTGTGTGAACAGCGAAGGCGGCTTGTGCGTGTGCAGCACGGCCAACCAGGACACGCCGCTGATGGAGGGCCGCACGCCGATCCTCGGCTGCGACGTGTGGGAGCACGCCTACTATCTCAAGTACCAAAACCGACGCCCGGACTATCTCAAGGCGTTTTGGAACGTCGTCAATTGGGACGCGGTTTCCGCAAATTACGATGCGGCCAAGGGCTGATTTTTCCAGCGGGCAACCCGACAAAAAAGGCGCACTTTTCGTGCGCCTTTTTTTGTTGGGAAAATGGAGAGTGGATCAAGGCCGGAGCAGGCCGACGATGGTGCGGAACTTCACCGGGTTGTCGCCGGGATTTTGTTTGCCGACATGATGCGCGCCCCGATCCCACAGGTTGGGGTTGAATGCCGCCTTGGTGGTGCTGAATGAGACGTGCGTGTCCCCCCAGAGGGCGTTGATGCCGGTTGGGTTGTCGTTGCTGGTGTGCGGCCGGGTGGCCTCGGTGTAAATCAGGTCGGTGACGATGGTGCTCTCTGAGGAGAATTGACCCGACTTGGTGGCCACCAGTCGCCATTGGGCCTCCATGTCGTTTTTCGGGTTGGGTCGGGCGAGTTGGCCGGACTGCGGGTAATACATGTAATTGCCCCGCACACGGCCCCGGTAGCACATGGGCCAGGGCACCTTGGGGCTTTGGTAGTTTTTTAGTTCCTGCTTGATCGGCAGCGAGTCGGCGTGTCGCAGGCCGGGGTCGTAATAAGATCCGCCCGAGGTGATCAGGCCCACCGTGTAGAGAAAACCCAGGTTCATCGGGTATTGTGTGTTCGCCCGCTGGCCATCGGAGCCGCCAAACATGAGATAGCTCATCCACGGTTCGGAGGCGACATTCTTTTCCGGGTTGAACATTGTGGGGGGAGGGTGGTCATCGTAATCACCTGAATAAGCCACCAGCGCCAGTCCGATTTGACGCAGGTTGTTGGTGCAACTGGTGCGCTGCGCCTTGTTTTTTGCCTGACTGAGAGCCGGGAGCAGCAATCCGGCAAGGATGGCAATAATCGCGATTACCACCAACAACTCGATCAGGGTGAATGCCTCCTTCTTTGGAGTGAGTCTGGTTTTCATCGGAAACGAAATCACCGCATCGCAGCTTTTGCCGGTCAATACTATTTACAATAAATCAGCGTGTGCTTGGCCAAGCGTTGAAAATGTAATTCCCTGCTGGCGAGGCATTTGTAATTTCCAGTTTCCCCGGACTTTCTGGTGATAAATTTTTTTTCAAAAAAACCCTTGATCCGACGAAATCAAGACATTACAAACCCGCCGCGCACACATGTTATAACATAAAATAACAATGAACTGGAACCACACATTAATATTGGGCTGCCGTCGATCAGCGTGGAGTATGGTCGTCGGCCTGGTCTTGGCCACCGGGTTGGCCATGGCAGAGCCGCTCGAAAAGGATTCGGCTGAATTCGAGCTAAAGAACAGTGCCTCGCAGATTTTTGATGGCGAAGCCTTGCAGAATAGCTGGGTCAACGCTGGTGGGAAGCTGGAGTTCAAGTTGAACGACGGAATTCTGACCATCGATTCGCCGGAGAACAACGGCTGGGTTCAGCATGACAACGGCGAGACGCCGTGGGAGGTGGGCACCGCAGATGGTGAATCGTGGACGGCGGAAATCAGCGTGCGCCTGGCCAACGACGATGGCAACGGCATTGTCATCTGGGGAGCCAACGGAACCGAGCGTGGCATCCTTCAAATCAACACGAACAACACGAAAATGTTCAACGCCGAGGTGATCGATGAGAATGACAACACCGGCGGCTTCAACACGTTCCGCATCGCTTTCGACTGGGACGACGATCTGTACTACGTATGGCGAAACGGCGCGTTGCTGATCGACGGTGCCGCCGCCCAGGCCGGTACGACTCACAGCCGCTTCATCGTTGGCGACTGCTGCTCGAATATCCCGATGACAACGGTGGATCTCGAGTACATCCGCTACGACACCACAGGCTCGTACTCTCCGCCGGCGGCCCCGGCGAAGGTGGCCAAAAACCCGGAGAGCGCCACAGTGAAGGTGGGGGACAATGTCACTTTCTCGGCGGCGTTTGACGGCCCTATCACCAGCTACCAATGGCTCAAGGACGGCGAGGCTATCGAGGGGGCAGTCAGTGACTCTTACGCGATCGAGTTCGTCACCAAGGATCACGCCGGTGAATACAAACTGCTCGGTGGCAATGTGATCGAAGACGTTGAGACGGAAGCGGCCACATTGACGGTTCTGGTCGATGAGGTTCTACCGGCGATCACGAGCGCATCCGCCTCGGACACGTTCGACACGGTGACCGTGGTTTTCTCCGAGCCGGTGGATGCGTCGAGCGCCACGGACAAGGGCAACTACACGTTCGCCGATGATGCGCTGAGTGTGGAGAAAGCCGGCCTCAAGAATGCCTCAACCGTGGTGTTGACAACGAGCAAGCAGGTTGAGGGAAGTGTATATAGCCTCTCGGTCGCCAGTGTGAAGGACGAGTCCGGCAACGCAATCGCCGCCGACACATCGGTGGAGATTCATGGGTTTGTCTTTGCGCTTGGTTACCTGAAGTTTGAGTACTTCGCGGGCATCGCCGGCGTCCACATAGAGGATTTGGTTGATGATGACAAATATCTCAACAATGAGGTGGACGAAGTGCTGTATCTGACCGCCTACGACACCAAGACCGCCTTTGACAGTAAGGGCGACAACTACGGGGCGCGCATCAGTGGTTGGTTGATCCCTGATCGTGGTGGAGATTATGGCTTTTTCATCGCCAGCGATGACGCCGGGGAACTCTCCGTCAGTTCGGATGAAACCAAGGAAAACCTGGAAATAGTCGTGCAGGAGTTGAACTGGAGCACCCAGTTTGAAGGGGGCGGTGACGAGGAGGGTTATCCGTTCGATACATTTGTCGCGGGTAAAAGCTACTACACGGAATTGATCTACAAGGAGGGCGGCGGAGGTGACGGCGCCAAGATTGCGTGGCGCCATGTTGACGACGAGGAGACGATCAGCATCAACAAACTGGAGCCGATTTCCGGCCAGCACATCGGCACGTATGTCGATCCCTCCGGATCGAGCGTCAAGATCAACCAGCAGCCGCAAAACCTTACCGCTCCGGTGAACGCAACGGTCAGCCTTTCCGTTGGCGCGGAAGGCAACTCAGCCGTGGGGTCGCATGTGCAGTATCAGTGGCGAAAGAACGGTGCCAACATCGCCGGGGCAAACGGCGCGGTGCTGGAGTTGTCCAGCTACACGCTTGACGACAACGGAGCGGTTTACACCGTGGTTTGCAGCGTGCCCGGCATGGAGATTGTCTCCGCTGAGGCCAAGCTGACGGTGGTGGTGGACGACGAAGCGCCGACAGTGGTGTCGACCACGGCCGAAGGGAATCAGGTTACGGTTGAGTTCAGTGAGCCGCTGCGTACTGACAGTGGTGCGGTCGCTACGACCATCCCGCGCGACTCCGCGGAGTTCGAGTTCACGGCTGCCGCGAAGGAGATTCACGATGGGGACGCCCTCCTCGGTGACTGGGTCAATGCCGGTGGTGACCTCGAGTACGAGTTGACCGACGACTACCTGACGCTGATTTCAACCGCTAACAACGGCTGGCTGCAGCACGACAACGACAACACAGTCTGGGAGAAGGGCATCGCCACCGGCGGTTCTTGGACCGCAGAGATTCGTGTACGCCTCGCTGATGACGATGGCAACGGTCTGGTCATCTGGGGTGCCAATGGCAAGGAGCGCGGCATTCTGCAGATCAACACCGACAACACGCAAAACTTCGGCAAGCAAACTCTGGATGAAAGCGACAACACCGACGCGTTTCACTCCTTCCGGATGGCGTACGAGGCGGGAAGTGGCAGCTACTACTTCTGGCGGGACGGCCAACTGCTGAACGTCGAGGGAGCGCCGCGACAGGCAGGCACGGGCGCCAGCCGGTTCATTGTAGGCGACTGCTGCTCGAATATACCGATGAGCGCCGTGGATCTGGAGTACATTCGCTACGACACCACGGGAGCCTTTGCGCCCGCTGGCGACGTTGTGACCCAGGGCGCGAACTCATTGGCAAACTACTCCATAGCCGGTGCAACCGTGACAGGCATCACCGTGCTCGAAGATGGCAAAACAGTTGTGCTCACGGTCGATGGCGCGGTCGATGGAGGCAACTCCAGCCTGTCCATCAAGAATGTGGCCGACCTTGCCGGCAACTCGATCGCTGAAACAAGCGTCGTGATTCCCGCCGGTGGGCCCAAGATCACTCCCTTGGGTTCGGCGGACTTCGAGTTGGCGGCGGCCCCGGCTGATATCTATGACGGTGAAGCCCTGGCCAACGGCTGGGTGAACGCCGGCGGCGAGACCAACTTCGAGTTGAACGATGGCTACGTGTCGATGATCTCGGCAACCAACAACGGCTGGCTGCAGCACGACAACGACGAGTCGGTCTGGGAGAAGGGCGTGGCCGATGGCGGCTCGTGGACGGCGGAAATTTCCATCCGCTTGGCCGCTGACGAGGGCAATGGCCTCGTTATATGGGGAGCCAACGGGGCGGAGCGAAACATTCTGCAGGTCAACACCGGGAACACACAGACATTGACCGGCACGGTGCTGGATCAGAACGACAACACCGACGCGTTCCACACCTTCCGCCTGGCCTTCGAGGCCCAGGATGGTTTGTACTACGTGTGGCGCGACGGCGTGTTGCTCACGTCGGACGGGATCGCCAAGCAGGCCGGCACCGGTGCGAACCGGTTCATCGTCGGCGACTGCTGCAGCGGCATCCCGATGACGACGGTGGATCTGAAGTATATCCGCTACGACACGACGGGCGCTTTTTCACCGGGCAAACCTTCTCCTGAGGCGCCGACGCTCAGCATCGTGAACAACGGTGACGGAACGGTGATGGTGACGTTCGAGGGCAGGCTGCAGGCGGCACCGACCGCGAACGGTCCTTGGGCCGACGTCGAGGGCGCGACCAGCCCGCAGATCGTTCCCGCCAACCAGGCGATGCAGTTCGGCCGCGCGGTGAGATAAGGGGCTAACTTGAAGGGCAATGAGTTTTTCCGGTCTGAGAAGCGATGAAGCATGCAAAAAAACATGTGTATTAGGTTATGTGCATATGGCAGGAGTAGGAAGACACACCACGAGGACCGGAGAATGAGATCGAAGCGGGGAGGAGCAGTAGGCGGCTTTACACTGATCGAGTTGTTGGTCGTGATCGCGATCATTGCGATCCTGGCCGCGATGCTGCTCCCCGCCCTAGCCAAGTCCAAGCAGAAGGCAATCGATGTCAAGTGCATCAGCAACTACCGCCAGGTTGGCTTGGCCATGCAGTTGTACATGGACGACAACGCGAACACCTTCCCTCCCAAATTCTCCAAGCGCGGACAGACCAGCCAGACGGTCTGGGTCGGCAAGGCCGGTAAATATATGGGTTACGTCAACATCAAGCCGCAGGATCGCTACCTGAATCCCTACCTCGGGAATTATTACGACAAGAAGGGCGTGACCAATGAGGTGTGGGTGGCCAAGTGCCCCAGCGACCAGGTTGGCTGGCCGTTCCGCGACTCGCCCAAGAGCAGGCAGATGTCGGAATACGACACGATGGGTTCCTCTTATGCGGCCAATGTGCATCCGGGGTTCAACACGCTCGTTCGCAGGGATAACGCGACCGGGATCAAGGCCTCCGAGATGCGCTATCCAAGCCGCATGGTGGCCTTCACCGGCTGGGGCGCCTACCGGGCCGGTTGGCTTGGGGAGGGACTTGAGGATTTGAAAGGGGGGACAGTGCCTAAAGGGTATCTCAACATGCGTTGGCATGGTCTCGAGAAGCCGCGCTGGCCAATTCTCTTCGGCGATCTACACAGTTCCATGACCCTTGTTAACAAGATTATGGTCGGGGCGGACTATTCATTTGACCGGGACAAATAGCCGCACGCTTGGCCAAGCGCTTGGTTCGCTGGATTTGATGGTTTGATTTCAGTCGCCAAAGCATAATCCTTTCCCGGATGGCTCACATGCATACCCAGCTCTCACTCGCAGTTAGATCGGCGAAGAAGCGGAAAACAGAACAGTGGAAAACAAAATAAAAGGGCACTATGGGGGAGTGACGTTTCACCTTTTGTTGTTGCTGGCTTTCTTTGGACTGTTGCTCCCTATCGCTGAGGCGAACCATCCCAACGTGCTGCTCATCGTCTCTGAGGACAACGGCCCCGAGCTGGGCTGCTACGGCGATCTTTACGCCCGCACGCCGCATCTCAACCGACTCGCGCGTGACGGCGTGCGCTTTGCGACGGCGTGGGTGCCGTACTCGGTTTGCAGCCCGTCGCGCGCGTGCTTTCTCACGGGCCGCTATCCGCATCGCAACGGGCAGCTCGGCCTCGCGACGCACAAGTTTGCGATGTACGAAAAATGGCCGAACCTCTTTTCTCTGCTTAAGTCCGCTGGTTATCGCACGGCGTTGCTCGGGAAAATTCATGTAAACCCCGAGAGCGCATTTCCGCTCGACCGCCATTGGAATCCGTCCTCGTCCATCAGCTTCGGCAAACGCGACGTGCGCCGCATTGCGGAAGAGGCGGGCAAATTCATCCGCGCGGGCGACGCGCCCTTTGTGATGTCGGTCAACTATCCCGACGCGCACTATCCGCTGCATCGCCAACTCAACGGCTTGCCCACATTCCCGCAAACCGCCGCTGACGTGAAGACCCTCCCGTGGATTGGCGTGGACAACGAACGCCTTCGCAAACACGTGGCCGATTATTACAACTGCCTCGCGCGGTTGGACACTGGCATCGGCTTGCTGCTCGAGGAACTGGAACGCAGCGGCAAGGCGGACGACACGCTCGTCATTTATCTCGGCGACCACGGCGCGCAATTTTCGCGCGGCAAAACTTCCGTGTACGAGGCCGGCCTTCGCGTGCCGCTTATCGTCCGCTGGCCCGGCCGTGCCAAGGCTGGGCAAGTGTCGAATGAATTGGTTTCATCGCTCGACATTTTGCCGACCATCTTGAAGGCCGCGAACGTGAAGCCGCCCGTCGGTCTCGATGGTCGCGCATTGCAACCGTTGCTCGAGGGCCGATTCGTAAAATGGCGTGAGAATCTTTTTGCGCACAAGATGGGCGCCGCCGCGCATTTTTATTATCCGCAAGTTGCCATTCGCGATGCGCGCTACAAACTCATCGCCAATCCGTTGCGCCGCCCCAATCCGCCCGCGCAAATTTACACCGACAACAGCGGCGTGTTTTTCATCGCCGGCACGCGCAAAGACGAAGTGGCCGCCGCCAGTTCGCTCATCCAAAAAGCATATGCCACGTATCACAACCCGCCGCCGGTCGAGCTGTACGATTTGCAAGCCGACCCGTACGAATTCAAAAACCTTGCCAACAAACCCAAGCTCGCCGCCGTGCAAAAGCGCTTGTACAGCCGTTTGCGCGATTGGCAGCGGGATACCGGCGATCCCTTGGTTGATGCCGCCGCGCTCAAGCGTTACACCACCGAAATCGACGAAGCCGCTGCGCTAAAGCCGCCACTTTCCTATCGGCGCGACAAAAATTTCCGCTGGCGTTACCTCGATTGGATGAAGCCCAAACTGTGAATCACAAAGATACATTCGAGCAGGACGGCTTTGTGGCCGTGCCGCGCTTTTGCGATGCGGTTGAGCTGCAAACCCTCGACGTCGCGTTGGCGCGGTTCATTGCGGAGCGCGTTCCGGTGTTGCCCGCCGAGCACGTTTTTTATGAGGACAAGTCCGATGTCGGCACGTTGAAGCAAATCCAGCGGATGCACGAGCACGATGATTTTTTTGGCGAGTTTTTTGAAGGCAAGCCCAAGCGCTTGGCGGAGGAATTGTTGGGCGAGGCCGTGGTCGGAAAAAATCTCCAGTATTTTAACAAACCCCCCACGCTTGGCCAAGCGACGCCGCCGCATCAGGATGGGTTTTATTTTATGCTCAAGCCGTGCCGCGCGCTGACGATGTGGATGGCGCTCGACATTGTGGACGAAGAAAACGGCTGCGTGCGTTATGTGCGCGGCTCGCACTTGCGCGACATGCGCCCTCACGGACGCACCGAGACGCTCGGGTTTTCGCAGGGCATCACGGATTTCGGTCAAGCGGCCGATGCACGCGAAGAAGTGGCGTGCCCCGCGCAACCGGGCGACTTGCTGGTCCATCACGCGCTAACCATCCACCGCGCCGATGCCAACGCCAGCCCCACACGCACCCGCCGCGCGCTCGGATTCATCTACTACGGCAAAAGCGCCAGCGAAAATCTTGCCGCCCATGAGGCATATCAAACCAAGCTCACCACGGAGATGGAGGTGGCCGGAAAAATATGAAAATGAAAAATCGATTCAAACAAAATACGTTATTGCTTACCTTACTGGCGGCAGGTTCGTTGTCGGCAGCGGAACCTTTGCCACGCGGGTACACGATTCCGACAATTGATTTGTCGGCCCAAAAGCATCGGCAAATTATTGTCGACCGAGAGAAGGGCCAGTATCTGGGGCATCCGACGACGGTGCTTTTGGAGGACGGCAAGACGATGCTGATCGTTTACCCGAAAGGGCACGGGAAGGGCGGCATTGTTTACAAGCGCAGCGCCGATGGCGGCAAGACGTGGAGCAAGCGGTTGCCCACGCCGGCGAG
>DQOE01000198.1 GCA_015658765.1 Verrucomicrobiota bacterium
ACGGCATTCCCGGCATCCAGGGCATCGACACCCGGGCGCTGACCAAAAAGCTGCGTGTCCGCGGCGCGATGAACGGCTATCTCACGACCGAGAGCAACGCCACCGCCGAGAGCGCCTTGGCCAAGGCGAAGGAGTGGCACGGCTTGGTCGGCGTCGATTACGTGAAGGAGGTCACGCACGAGTCGGCATTTGCGTGGGACGAAAACGACGAGTTGAGCCCGGCATTTCGGCTGCCCAAGGGGCCGGGCGAGCTCGACGGCCGCAGCCAGCGCGACCCCATGCCGGCGGCGGACATCCCGATTGTTGCCTACGATTTCGGCGTCAAGTACAACATCCTGCGCAAGCTGCGGCAGACTGGTTTTGCGGTGACGGTGGTGCCGGCGGACACCCCGGCGGCGGAGGCGCTCAAGCGTAATCCGGCCGGCATTTTCCTCTCAAACGGTCCCGGTGACCCGGCGGCGGTGACGTATGCGGCGGAAGCGGTTGCGGCGTTGCTAAAGAAGGGACTGCCGATTTTTGGCATCTGCCTTGGACACCAAATTCTGAGCTTGGCCATGGGCGGCAAGACGAGCAAATTGAAGTTCGGCCATCGCGGCGCAAACCAGCCGGTGAAGGATTTCGAGAGTGGCCGGGTGGAGATCACGTCGCAAAACCACGGCTTCACGGTGGAAACCGACTCGCTGCCAAGCGACGTGGCGGTGAACCGTATCAACCTCAACGACCAGACGGTCGAGGGGTTGCGGCACAAGACCAAGCCGGTCTTCTGCGTGCAGTATCATCCGGAGGCGTCGCCGGGGCCGCACGACTCGAGCGGCATGTTCGGCGAGTTCCGCCAATTGATCGAGAAGCACGGCTGATTTGGTCAAGCGCTGGGCCAAGCGCGCTTGAAACTTCCCCCGTGAACACAAAAAAAGCAGGACGGTGTGTCCTGCTTTTTTCGAAATTGGTTGGCTTTATTTTTCGATTCTACGAAATCTCCCCGGGTTGATGAACAGCTTCTTGTTCCCCTTGTGTTTCAGAAAAGACAGCGTCAGTGCTTCAGTCGTTTTCAGGTCATCATTCACCAATTCAGTGTTCAATATTTTGATTTCGAGTTCAGCACCCGCCAGTCGATGCGAGACAACATGAAAAAGATCCTTCTCATCTTTCTCCGGAGGGCCATTGTCCGTTCCGATGGCCTGAAGCTGAACACACGGCACTCCCCCGATCTTGATGGGATATCCCCGAAAGTACGATCCGTCTTTCCCGACGGGATAATGGATCAAGTACTCGGTGCCTGAGTACTTCAGGATCATCATCCGTTCATTTTGCTTCGGCTCCTCTCCTTTATCCGGAATCGCCTCCCACAGGCCAAGCACTGCTGAGTCGACCGCAATGTTGTGTTCCTTTGTCAGCGGGGATTCGTATTCGCAACCGGTAATTAGCAAAACGGCTACGGTTAACAACGCCAGTTTACACTTCATTCCGACCCCCTTTCTTCGAGGCTCATGGGTTGGGGCTTGGATTACGCCTTGGCCGGGGCTTCTTCCAGGGCTTTGGGTTCTGGCTCCGGAATCGGGTTGGTGCTTTCTACGCGAACCTTGAGGGTGGTGCTAACCTCGGTGTGCAGCCGTAACTCGACCTCGTGGTCGCCAATCGTGCGGATCGGCTCCTCGAGATGAACCTTGCGGCGGTCGATCTTTATCTCGAACTGCTCGTCGAGTTGCTCAATGATGTTCGCAGGGGTGACTGACCCGTACATTTTGCCGGTGTCGCCGGTCTTGACCTTCAGGTGCAAAATCAGGTGCTTGAAACTTGCGGACAGTTCCTTCGCGTCCTTGGCCTCGCGGATTTCACGGGATCGGCGCTGCTTGCGAAGGGCCTCAAGGCGGCGTTCGTTGCCCTCGGTCAACGGAATGGCCAGCCCTTGGGGCAGGAGATAGTTGCGGGCGTAGCCGGTGGCCACGTTGACCTGGTCGGATTCCCCGCCCAGACCATCCACATTCTTGATTAAAATAACGTCAGTCTTAGCCATGATTCACTTGGTTTGTTTAAAGGTTATGTTCAGAACGGGACATCGTCGTCCCCGGGGCCGTCAACGGGCGGGCCATCAGCGGGTTGGGATGGCGGCGGTGGGGCGGATTGCTGCGGGGCAGGGGATCCTTCATCACCCTGGCTGCCGCCAATGAACTCGAAGCGATCCAGCACAACGCCTAATTTGCTGCGTTTTTGACCGGTGTTTTTGTCATCCCATTGGTCAAACTTCAATCTGCCCTCGATGTGGATCCCTTTTCCCTTCTGGAAATATTGCCCGATCACTTCGGCTTGTTTGCCGAAAGCTGTGATATCGATGAACGTGACTTCCTCTTTTTGGTTCCCGTCCTGATCTTTCCAGCGCCGGTTTGTTGCAATGCCGAAACCTGCGATAGCGGTTCCACTGGGCGTGTAGCGCAGTTCGGGGTCCCGGGTCAGGTTGCCCATCAGGATGACTTTATTGAAGCTTGCCATGACTTGAGTCTAGCGCAATAGGGGTGGGGGTCAATCCGCTTTAGCCCGGACACGTGATGAAAACGCGGAAGACATCCTTGATTTTCAGCAGGCGCTTTTTCAGGTCGTTGGTCGCGGCGGGGTCGCCCTCAAACGAGACCTCGAGGTAGAAGCCGTCCGGGTTCTTACGGTTGGCCACCCGGGCAAAATCCTTCTGGCCGACTGCGTTGAATTCGCCGGTTTTTCCGCCGGCCGTGTCTATCTCGGCCGAGATGAGGTTTTGCAGTTCCTCGACGGTGCTTTCACGTCCTGTTTCCTTCAGGATGATCGTCCCTTCGTATTTCGTCATCTGTCTTTTTTTCTGTTGGGGCGTAGTCCCCGTTGTATTCGTTCATTGCCTGGCCGATGCCTTGCAGCACCCAGCAGGCAAGCTGGTCTGCCGCGGTTTCCAGGACTTTTTCCAGCAGCCCGGTCTCCGAGTCGGCAAATTTGCCGAGCACGAAGCCGGATACATCCCGGTTCGGTTCCGGCCGGCCAATCCCCAGCCGCAGCCGGGGAAAATCGTCTTTCCCGAGCAATCCCTGTATGGAGTCCAAGCCCCGATGGCCGCCTGTCCCTCCGCCCGGCCGCATGCGGACGGCCCCGAGGGGCAGGTCGAGATCATCGACCACCACCATGACCCGCCCGTTGGGGATCTGGTAGTACTGGGCCAAGGGCGCCACGGATTGACCGCTCAAGTTCATGTAGCCCTGTGGCTTGCTTAAAAAGACGGTGTTGCCGTCCTGCCTGCCCTTGGCCAAGCGGGCGGTGAACTTTTTGCTCGCTTCCCACTCTACACCCAAGCGCTTGGCCAAGCGGTTGAGCACCATGAACCCGACATTATGCCGGGTGGCGGCGTAATCCTTTCCGGGATTGCCCAAACCCACGATCAGGAATGTCTCTTCCATGCGTGGGCCTTCTCAAAGAACACGACGCCTCAGCCCGTTGGGCGGATCGTCGTTTGAAATTTTCAACCTTCCTTCTTTTCCTCGCCAGCAGCGGCATCCGCGGAGGCAGCTTCCTTGGCGCCCTCTTCCGTAGTGGCTTCGCCCTCACCCTCGCCCTCGCCTGCTGCAGCTGCGGCTTCGGCTGCTGCTTCGGCTGCTGCCGCATCTTCTTCCTCGGCCTTGGCCATCATGCGTGAGGTGATCACTCCGACCGCCTGAGCCTTCGCCTGGCCGATGGCGACGATGCCCTTGGGCAAAACAAGTTCCTCCAAGTGGATCGATTGGCCAACCTCCAGATGGCTGATGTCAGGCTCGATACATTCCGGGATGTCAGCCGGTTTGCCCTTAAGCGTGATCGTGTGCATCGGGATCTGCAAGACGCCTCCCAATTGCACGCCTACAGCCGTTCCGATAGGCCGCAGCGGGACTTGGGCAGTGACGACACTGTCCTTGGTCAAGCGCTTGAAATCGACGTGAATGAAGTGGTTCGTCAGGGGATTTTTCTGCGTTTCCTGAACCAGGGCCATGCTCTTTTTGCCGTTAATATCCAGTTCCACCAGGAAATTCTTGGCCACGGTGGACTTTACGGCCTTTTCAAACTGCTTGGCTTCGAGCTCGACGGTTTCCGGTTCGCCATTGCCATAGACGACACCGGGCAAAGAGCCGGCGTTGCGGAGTTTTTTGCTGCCGATGGTCTTGGTCAACACACGCGGACTGGCCGCCAATGAGATTGCTTTCATTTTATTAAATAACTTGCTCCCCGAGGGTGCTCAGGTGGTACGCGCTCCCTTAAATCGGAACAGCGAGTTCACCGAGGAATTGTTGTGGATTCGCTGAATGGCTTCCCCCAGCAATCCCGCAACAGAGAGGGTGTTAATGTTCAACCCCTCGATTTCGGGGCGGGGGACTGTATCAGTCGTTATCAATTCGTCAATACAAGAGTTTTTCAGGCGGTCAATGCCCAGATTATTGAGAATCGTGTGCGAAACACAGGCCCGGACGCTCGCCGCCCCTCGCTCCTTGAGAATGACCGCAGCGTTGACCAGCGTGCCGGCCGTCTCGGTGAGGTCATCGACTAAAAGCGCATTTTTGCCCTCAATATCGCCGATAATGCCCATCGACTCCGTATCGGTGGCACTCGTGCGGCGTTTCGCGACGATCGCCAGGTCGGCCCCGAGCATTTCCGAGTAGGCGTGGGCCATTTTCAAGCCACCAACATCCGGGCTGACGACCACTTGATCGTCCCTCTTAGCATATTTGAGATAGGCGAAGATCACCGGTGAGGCGTACAGATGATCCACCGGGATGTCGAAAAAGCCCTGAATCTGCTGGGCGTGCAGATCCATCGTTAAAATCCTGTTGGCCCCGGCAGCCACCAGCAGGTTGGCCACGAGCTTGGCCGTGATCGGGACACGCGGTTGATCCTTCCGGTCCTGCCGGGCATAGCCGTAAAACGGCAGAACCGCGGTGATGCGGTCGGCGCTGGCCCGCTTGAGTGCGTCCATGATAATGAACAACTCCATCAAGTTATGGTTCGTCGGCGGGCAGGTCGATTGAATCACAAACACATCCTCACCGCGGACATTTTCCTCGATCTTGGCCAA
>DQOE01000239.1 GCA_015658765.1 Verrucomicrobiota bacterium
CCGGCGTGCGCCTGGTTTCCCATTTGCGTGGTGACACCGGTGCGCTTGGCCAAGCGGGTCAGGTAACGCGCCTCGTACACGTCGTGCGTCAGCGGTTTTTGCGTGTAGCAATGCTTGCCCATTTTCATCGCCATCGAGGTGGCAGCGGCGTGAGTGTGGTCGGGAGTGGAGATGGTGCAGGCGTCGATGCTGCCGCCCATCTTGTCGAGCATCACGCGGAAGTCGGGGAAACGCTTGGCTTTGGGGTACGCATTGAACATGCCCGAGCCGCGGCCTTCGTCCACGTCGCACAGTGCGACGATGTCGCAACCGGCGTTGGCCGCCCCGCTGATGTCCGCCCGGCCCTTGCCGCCCGCGCCGATGCCGGCGACGGCGAGACGGTTGTTCGCACCGAACACACGGCTCGGCACGACTTGAAAGCCAAAGGTGGCCACCGTGCTCGCGCCGATGAATCGGCGGCGCGTCATGTCTGTCTTGTTCTGTTTGGTTTTCATGATGTCAGTTGGTTCAGTGCAAAGCGGCTCGCAATTCCAGCCCGTCGACGATCCGGCCCTCGGCCTCATTCAATTCCGTCAGCCGCGAGTAAACCCGATCCTTCTCAAAATACTCCAGGGCCATCCCGACGAAAATATGCCCGTGCCTGGCCTCGGACACCCAAAGGTCGTGGTAGAACTGCTGCAGCCCTTTGTCGTCGTCCAGCGCCTCCGAAACAAGCCGAAAACGCTCCGCGCCCCGGCATTCGATGATCGACGCCAGCAGCAGTCGGTCGAGAAACCGCCGCAGCGAGTCGCTGTGCAGCAACTTCATCAGCGCCGTGATGTACGGATCTTTCGCAATCTCCTTGGCCAACGGAATGCCGCGCTCCCGCATCACCTCGTAAACCTGCTGGAAATGCTCCAGTTCCTCGACGCCGGTGGCGATCAACTCCGGAATGATCTCGAGCCGATCCGGATACTTGGCCACGAGACTCATCGCCAGCGCCGAGGCCTTACGCTCGCAGTCGGCGTGGTCCCGCAGGAACGACGGCAGGTTAGCCATCACGGCGACAACCCACTCCGGCTTGGTGGCCACGGTCAGTTCAAGGGATAATTTCATCCGGCGGCGGCAGGCTACCAACTTGGCCAAGCGGCGTGGAGTTTCAAGTTTTCAGATTGAGTTTTTGAATGGGATCCAGATTTTCAGGATTCGTAGGATTTGCAAACGCAAAGCAACTCAATCGCTCCTTTTTCATCTTTTTCAAATCCTACCAATCTGCGTTCATCTGTGTCCCGTCTTTACTGCTCTCCGCCCACTCTTGAGGCGCGTGCGCTCCCATTGGCTATTTCGCACTCCCCTTGGCCAAGCGCTTGGTTTAGCCTGCGGCGCGTCCGCTTGGGACAAACCGCATGAGTGATAAAACCAAACTGGCCGTGCTCGGCTCCGGCAAGGGGTCAAACCTCGTCTCGTTGGTCAAGGCCTGCGCCGCCGGGGCGCTGCCGGCGGACATTGTGCTGGTGGCCAGCGATGTCGCCGATGCGGGAATTCTGGAGCGCGCCGCAGGATCCGGCCTGTCGGCCCGGTTTATCGAGCCGGGGAAATTCCGCACCAAACTGGACGAAACCGCCGAGGCGGCCTACGTCGCCGCGCTCCGTGAATCCGGGGCCGAGTGGGTGGCTTTGGCCGGTTTCATGCGCATTTTGAAGGGTGATTTTCTGCGTGCATTCGAGAAAAAGGTCGTTAATATTCACCCCTCTTTGCTGCCCGCATTTCCGGGGCTGGAGGCTTGGAAGCAGGCGCACGATTACGGGGTGAAGGCCACCGGTTGCACCGTTCACATGGTGGATCACGGCATCGACACCGGCTCCATTCTGGCACAGGGCGTGGTACCCGTGCTCGCGGATGACACCGCCGCGACGCTTCACCAGCGCATCCAGCAAGAGGAACACACGCTTTATCCGCGAACACTCGCCCGTTTGTTCAACGGCGAGATTCGCGTTTAGCACACTCCGCATGGAGTATGAAGATGAACATAAAACTGCCGCGCAGGACTTGGCGATTCAACCCGGCCACCCGGGTGAAGCAATCCGTCAAGCGCTACGCCCGTGCCCGGGCCAAGCTGACAGCGCGCCGGCAAATCCATGAGTAAAAAGAAAATCATCCGATTCGGACTACCCAAGGGCAGCCTGGAGAAACCGACCATCGAGAAGATGGCCAAGGCCGGGTATAACATCCGCGTCAGCAACCGTTCGCTGGTGCCGTACATCGACGATCCGGAAATCGAGATTCGCCTTATCCGCGCGCAAGAAATCAGCCGCTACGTCGAGCTGGGCTACCTCGACTGCGGCATCACCGGGCTGGACTGGATCATGGAGAACGGCTCCAAAGTTCATGAGGTCACCGAGTTGCTGTTCAGCCGCGCCACCCGCCGGCCGGCCCGCTGGGTGCTCTGCGTGCCGGAGGAGTCGCCCATCAAGAGCGTCAAGGGCCTGAAAGGCAAGCGCATCGCCACCGAGGTCGTGAACCTCACCAAAAAGTATCTGCGCAAAAACGGCGTCAAGGCCAGCGTCGAGTTTTCCTGGGGCGCCACCGAGGTGAAGGCCCGCGAATTGGTCGATGCCATCGTCGAGGTCACGGAGACCGGATCGAGCCTTGTGGCGAATAAATTACGCATTATTGATGAGCTGCTTTCCTCCACCCCGCGGCTGATTTCCAACCGTGAAACTTGGAAAAACAGCTGGAAGCGCAACAAGATCGAGACCATCGCAATGCTCCTGCGGGGCGCGCTCGACGCCGAGACCAAGGTCGGCATGAAATTCAACATCGAGGAAAAAAACCTGTCAAAAGTGTTGAAAAAGCTCCCCGCCTTGCGTAATCCAACCGTTTCCGGCTTGAGTGGCAGTGGCTGGGTGGCGGTTGAGACCATCATCGAGGAGGCTGTTGCCCGGGAGATTATCCCGGCACTCAAGACCGCCGGAGCCGAGGGAATCATCGAGTATCCCCTCAACAAGGTAGTCCATTAATTTTTAACTGCTAAAGAAACAAACCACCGAAACGAGACATACATGGGTTCACTGAAGAAACGCCGGAAAGCGAAAATCAACAAGCACAAGCGCAAGAAAAAATCCCGCGCCAATCGCCACAAGAAGCGCACCTGGCAGAAGTAGCCTGCCGGGCTTGCGCCACGCTGTGCCGGGTGAACCCCCGACCATGAGACGCGGTTCACATACGAGACTGTTCCTCGGGCTGACCCTGTTGTGGGCCGGCACCGGGTGTTCCACTTCGCCCCTGGCCAAGCCGCGACCCGGCGTCCCCTCCGGCGTTTACGGCGTCAATATCGAGGAGAAAACCGGCCCAGAAGATCCTGAGTTCCGGAACCGCGTCGAGGGTCTCACCCACTTCCTAACCAGCCGCAGCTTTGAGTTTCGAGGCAAGCCGGACGACTCCCTCAAGCACCTCGAGGCTGCCGCCAAGGCGGATCCCTCGCAGGAGACCGTGATTGCCCAGGCCGCCCGCCGGTTTCTCCAACGAAAAAAAACCGATAAGGCCATCGAGATTCTTCGCCTTGGCCAGGCGGCCAACCCGGAATCGGTGACGACGCACGAGTGGCTCGGCCTCGCCTATCAGCAGGCCAGCCAACCGGACGAAGCCATCGCCGCCTTCGGGATTGCCCTTGCCAAGTCGAACCCGACACTCATCTCCGTTCGCGGCTTGGCCAAGCTCCACGCTGCGGCCAAGCGCTTTGATGACGCATTCAAGGTGCTCGACACGGCCCTCACCAAGGACAAACGCGAGCCGGAATTCTGGCTGGGCATCGCTGACCTGTACCGCGACACCGGCATCGCTGCCCGGGCCAAAATGGACAGGATCAAGGCTGGCATCATCACAAGCCTCGACAAGGGCAGCGCCCTCAAGTCGGAGAGCCCGCTGATCCTCCATCGGCTGGCTGACTACTACAAAGTCTGGGGCGAGAGTGACAAGGCCATCGCGTTGTTCGTCCAGTTGATCGAACTGAACCCCGGCCTGATCGGTGTTCGCGAGCAATTGGCTGACCTTTATCTGCGCGCGGACATGACCCAGGACGCCACCCGGCAACTCGAGGCCATCCTGCGCGAGCGCCCCACCAACGAGCGTGCGTTGTTCGTGCTTGGGGGCATCAAGCGCCAACTCGACAAACTCGAAGAGGCGGCCGCCCACTTCGAGACCGTCCTCAAGATCAACCCCAAGTTCGAGCTGGCCTATTACGAGCTGGCCGGCGTGCGGCTGTTTCAAAACAGGCCCACCATAACACTCGCCACGCTCAAAAAGGCCGGTGAGCAGTTCAAGCCCAGGTTCATCACCAAGTTTTACGCCGGACTCGCCCACAGCGCCCTCTACCAATATCCCAAGGCTATCGAAAACCTGCTCGACGCCGAGAAACTGGCCCAAGCCGGCGAGCAAAACCGGCTCACCCATTTTTTCTATTTCCAGCTTGGCGCAGCCTACGAGCGAAACCGCCAGTACGAAACCGCCGACAAGACCTTCAACAAAGCCATCGAGATGTCTCCCGAATACCACAACGCCATGAACTATCTCGGCTACATGTGGGCGGACATCAACCGCAACCTCGACGAGGCGGCCAAGCACATCACCATGGCCAACGAGCTTTCCCCCGACAACGCCTCGTACGTGGACAGCCTCGGCTGGCTGTATTTCCGGCAGGGCAAATTCACCGAGGCGCTCGCCGAGTTGCAGCGGGCCGCTGAGTTGATCAAGGACGAGCCCGACTCCACCATCCACGAGCACATCGGCGACACGCACCAACAACTTGGCCAAGCGGACGAGGCCAGGGCGCAGTGGGAAAAGTCGCTTGGCCTCCTTCGCAAGCAGGAGGCTGAAATGACCTCGCCGGACTCCTACCTGCTCGAGCAACTCGGCAACGTGCTCAACAAGCTTGGCCAAGCGGACAAGGCCAATGCCGCCTGGCAGCGTTCCTACGACATCACCCCCAACCAGCCGCTCCACAAAAAACTCCACCCCGCGGAAAAAAAGGAGTGATGGCCCACCGGTTCAAGAAACACTACACGCTGGCCGAGGCCCGGGCCATGATGCCCAGGGTCAGGGAGTGGCTGGACTCGATGGTTCAACTTCGTCACGAGTACGCCACGATCAGCAAGCGCGTCGATAACATGATGAGCGCCCAGTCCGACGTCGGCGGCGACTCGGTCAACCAGTCGCTCAAGCTCCTGTCCAAAATTCAGGCCATCCTTGGCGAATTCAAGACGCACCAAATCTTCATCAAAGATGCCGAGCGCGGCCTGGTGGACTTCCCCTCCCGCCGGGGCACTCGCGAGGTTTTCCTGTGCTGGGAAAAAAGCGAGGACGACATCGCCCACTGGCACGAACTAGACACCGGCTACGACCACCGCGAGCCGCTTTAGACCGGCAAAAACACGATGAACCCCCCGCCGAAACTCCCCGTAAAGGCCGAGAAACAGCGCCAACTATTCCTGCACAAGCTCAGCGGCCTGTGGGTGTTCCTGGTGGACAACGCCTTCTTTGGGGCAAACGCCATCACGCTGTTCACCGGCACACCCCTTATCTGCGCCGCCGCCTTTCTCACCAGCGGCGCGGGCGTTTTCCTGATCGAAACCCTGGTCAACCGGGACGCAAAAGGCCGTGCCTTCAACAAAGCCCTGCTCGCCGGTGCGCTCTCCGGCATCCCCACCAGCCTTGCCGGGACGATCTATGGGGCGTGGGTGTTGCGCATGGCCGGCTTGAGCAAAAAGGATATCCCGATTGAGGAACCGCCCATCGACGTTCAGTCCAGCACATCCCACGACGACAGCACCGAGTCCCACTGAGCAGCGTGCGCCTCGATCGGGCCATCAGTCCAAATCACGTGATCGGCTCGCCTCATTTTTTCATCCACCGCCATCTGCGCCGCAATCCGGCTGTCGATCTCCCCGTCACTCCACCCGCGAGCACGGAGGCGCTCGCGCTGCAACTCCGGCGAACAGGCCACGCACGCAATCTTGTCGAAGCTGGATTCGGCCTGCGTCTCGAACAACAGCGGAATGACCGCCACCGCCAGCCGCTCACCCGCCACCGACCAGTCCCCAAGCCGCGCCTGCCACACTTTACGAATGCGGGGATGCAAAATGCCCTCCAGTTTTTCACGTGCCGTCGAGTCCCTGAAAACCAACTCGCCAACCTTGGCCCGATCCAGCGAATCATCCCCCAGCAACACTGCGCCGCCGAACGCCTCGACGATCTCCGCCAGGGCGGGTTGGCCCGGGGCGACCAATTCTCGGGCGAGTGCATCCGAGTCGCACACCTTCGCGCCGCGCTTGGCCAGGAGTTCAGCTGCCGTGGACTTGCCCATCCCGATTCCGCCCGTGAGCCCCAGTCGAATCATCGCCCCGATTAAAACCCCTCCCGCCGAATGGCCAAGCCCAAACCGGGATTCAGCATCGCCGCCGTGGCGAACTGCACCGCCTCACAACCTCGATCGAGGCATGCCCGAACATCCGCCGCTTGGCCAAGCCCACCAACCCCCACCAGGCGCACATCAATTCCGAACTCCCGGATCAAGCCGTCAAACAAAGCCAACTGCTCCAGCGTCGTCTCACGGATCACCTCCCCGGCAATCCCCCGGCATTGGCCCTCAAACAGCAACTCGGCGTTGCGTTGCCGCACTTTCGCCGACAAGCCGTTGACCATCACCAGCGCATCAGCAGACGGCGCAACCACCTCAACCAGCGCGTGCGCTGTTTCCCGATTGTTGATATGCCCAACCTTCAGCAGCAGCGGCGTGTCCGGCAACGCCTCACGCAACTGGGCCGCCACGATCCCCGCGTCGGTTGGATTGAGAAAAAGCTGGCCATCGACACTGCTGACGTTCGGGCAACTGAAGTTGGCTTCCACTCCGTCCGCACCACTCTCGACAGCCCACCGGGCGCATTGCGCGTAGTCGGCAGCGAGGTCATCGATCGACCAACCGTCCTGAGCCGTGGCAACAACGGAGACGCAGAGGAACTTGCCCTTGGCCAGGCGCGAGCGAGTTGCCGCCACGTCATCCCGCCAAAAGCTCGGCGGCTTCGATGGCATGCCGAACGACACCGCCCAACTGCCGTTCATCACGCTGGCAACGCTCAATTCCGCCGGCACCACGCCACCCTCCCATGCAATCGGCTGAAGATTCGGCAACCCGTACGAGTGCCTCTCGCAACTCCGCACCGTCTTGTAAGTCAGGACATCGAAACCAAGGGAGGCGTAATAAAGCAGCCACTTACCGTTGAGAAGCGGGCCGGCCGCAATGCCAAGCGGCGAATCAACCGGCACGCCACAGTAGAGCCACTCACCGCCCACGCCCGGAACCGCATCGCCAACCGGCTCCGGCGCGTGGTCATAATTCCAGGCGTAATCCTGCGTGATGTCGTATTTCGCGTAGCCGGAATCCACGTCGCCGCTGAAACTACCCCAAGCCACCGCAACGGGCGAGCGCGGGACATCCCCTCTAAATAAAGAGAATTCTTAAACCAATCAATGTGAAGCGAGCACAGAAAAGAGCAATAGATTCGACTCCAAGCAAGACAGCAAAGGCTGATTTGCGCCAACTGATTGCTTCACCAGCTGCTTTGTCATCATTAATTTTTTTCTTTTGATTCTGTTTTTTGGATATTCAACAAGAAATTACGGATTAAAACTGCTCCAGACATTCCCTCCAGTGCATTTGCCTCCTCCGCAGGATAAAATAGTGGGTTTAATCTGCCTGGCCGAACATCTCCAGGGAGAGAAACCCTATAACTTGAAACACTTTCGACAGATTCAGGAAAATCCGTGCTTATGTATTGCGCCCCGGATGAAAAAGCCTTTTGCATTTTTGAGTAATCATTATTTCTGGCCTCAGCCAAATCCGAGTCAGCCCTGGTTCGGACAAGGTAACCCCCCTTAACTCTATTCTTTATTGCTGAATAATTTTTAACAGGATCATTTATTTTCAAAAAAGCAGATTCCGGGTTTCCCGGAGGAGAACTAACGAAC
>DQOE01000397.1 GCA_015658765.1 Verrucomicrobiota bacterium
ACAGTTTACCACGTCACCATTCCAGACACCGGTGCAAAACTCGCCGCCGAGATACTCTGTGACATCATGCAGAACGCCACACTACCCAAGGATGAGTTGGCCGGCGAACTCGATGTCATCCGCCGCGAAATGGAAATGGGCAACGACGATCCCTCCCGCCGAGCTGGCCGTCGGCTATTTGAGACGGCTTATACGAAGAGTCCCTACCGACACACGGTCATCGGGTATCGTGATATTTTTGACAAGCTGACTCGCGACGACCTTCTCAATTATTACCGCGAACGTTACGCCCCGAACAACTGCTTCATCGTCGTGGCCGGAGCTATCGATACCGACGAGGTTTTGGGGTGGGTCAATGACTGTTACGCCGCTCAACCCGCACAAGCGCTCTCCCCTGTTCTGCTGACAAATGAACCCCGCCAAGTGGCCGGCCGCGAGGTCAGCGACGAAGGCCCGTTCGAGCATGCGCACTTTCACTTTGCGTGGCACATTCCCGATGTACGGCACGATGACATACCCGCGCTGGATGTGCTATCAACCCTGCTTGGCGGCGGCCGGAGTTCCCGCCTCTACCGGCAGGTTCGCGATGCCAAGACGCTGGTGCACTCCGTTGATGCCTGGACGTACACCGGCGAGCAAACAGGGCTGTTCGGCATGAGCGCCGTCGCCGATGCGGACAAGCTTGGCCAAGCGCAAGCCGCCATGCTCGGCGAGTTGCAACAATTCAAAGACTCACTCGCCGGCGAGTCGGAATTGGCCAAGGCGATCAAGCAGTTCACTGCCGGAAACCTTTCCGCCCTCAAGACCATGCAGGGCCAAGCCGCCGACTTGGGAAGCAGTTGGCTTCACACCGGCGACCTTGATTATTCACGGAAACAATTGGAAGCGGCCCGTGCCGTCAATCCCGACTCCCTTCAAGACGTGGCCAAGCGGTATTTAACGACTGAAAACCAAACCCTTTACGCGCTGACTCCCGCCGGTTCCACCCCAAAGCCAAAACCTCGCGTAACAGCGCGGCGTGCCACCGGTGTTGAGAAAATCGAACTACCCAACGGACTTCGATTGTTGCTCAAGAAAGACAATCGCCTCCCCTTTACTCACTTTAGAGTTGGCCTACTGGGCGGAGTATTAAGCGAGACCTCGGCCAATAGCGGTCTTACGCGATTGATGAGTCGCACCATGCTCAAGGGAACGGCCAAGCGCAACGCCTCGGTGATCGCCTCCGAGATCGAGTCCGCCGGCGGTAGCATCGACACGTACAGCGGCAACAACAGTTTCGGCCTGAGCCTCGACATTCTGAGCGACGATGCCGCGCTTGCCCAAGCGGTGTTTCTCGACGTGCTCCTCTCCCCAGCGTTTGACTCAGGCGAGATCGAGCGCGAGCGCACCTCCCAGTTGGCCGCCATCGAGCAGCAACGCGACCATCTGCTCTCGCACACGCTCAAGAAACTTCGGAGCCTGCTTTTTGGCGACACAGGTTACGGGCTGGACAGCCTTGGCCAAGCACCCGTGGTTACGTCGTTGTCCCGCGAACAAATCGCTGGCCATCACAACACGCTCGCCGCCCCGGCCAACGCAGTCATGGCAGTCTTTGGCGACATCGATTCCGCCCAAGTCAGGGAGCAAGTCGAAGCCGCATTGGCCAAGTGGAATCCCCCTGCTCCCTCGCTCGCCCTGCCCGAGGCCACACCGCTTTCCGAGGCCAAGCGCGACAGTGTCTCGACAGAAAAAGAACAGGCAGTCGTCACGCTTGGCTTCCAGGGTTGCACACTGAGCCACCCCGATCGTTACGCGATGGATCTGATCTCCGAGGCGCTGAACGACATGGGCTCGCGGTTGTTCCTGAAAATTCGCGAAGAACTCGGATTGGCTTATTACGTCGGCACGCAGAATTTCACGGGGCGAATCCCCGGCTGCTTCACCTTTTACGCCGGAACCTCCGCCGAGTCGGCCGCCCAAGTGGAAAAGGAATTGACCAGCCAAGCCAAGCGCTTGGCCAATGAGGGTCTCACCGCAGAGGAGTTGCACCGCGCCAAGGCCAAGCTCACGGGGCACAAGAAAATCGCTCGGCAGGACTTGGGCACCGTCGCCTTCGCCACTTGCATGGACGAACTCCTTGGCCTCGGCTACAACTATCACGCCGAGGAAGACTCCCTCACCGAGTCCGTCACTCTGGATCAAGCCCGCGAAGTCGCCGCCCGTTATTTCGGCACGGATCATTTCGCCACTGCCGTCTCGCTTCCCGCCAAATAACCCCCTGCCCCCTTGCCAGTGAGCCTGAAATGTGCTTTAGTACTGGTTGTCATTTGACAACGCTTTGGGGGCGTACTGGTTATCGACCAGTTGAATACGTTCTCGATTGCATGCCGAGGATGGTTCGCTCCCCTCGTAAAACCACCGAACCAAAAACATAACTGCCAACGAAGAATTGGCCCTCGCGGCATAATCCCGCGACGTCTGCCCCCGGATACCTGCTAAGGGGATCAGGCGCCGAAAGCAGGTTAGGATGGAAGCCGGAGACGGCGCGGCTCTCAACCGAAATTTTTTCAGCCGACTAGGTGAACGGATTCGCGTCAGGCCGCTATCCCGGAATCAACAATTTAGCCTGACTAAGCATGTAGAGGTCTTGAATAGGTTTAATTGGGACGGGGGTTCGACTCCCCCCGCCTCCACCATTTTTTTCTAGGAAATAGAGAGATTTAGATTTGTAAGGCTAAATAAGGCTAAAAACCCGCCACTTTG
>DQOE01000003.1 GCA_015658765.1 Verrucomicrobiota bacterium
ACCAACGACGCCCTCGACACCGAGCCGGGCACCGTCAACGACGATCCCTACGGCGACGGCTGGTTCTTCAAGATCCGCCTGGCCAACCCCGAAGAGTTGGACGACCTGCTCTCCCCCGACGACTACGCCGAGCAGGTCAACATCTGACCCTTCGCCCAGACAATTGGCCAAAAAACGGGAGTTAAGCCTGCAAATCTCCGCGACGAACATCTTCCGTTTTCATTGAAAAAAAGACCAAATATAGTGCGTTTCTCTTAAAAAACGCCACCTCACGAAAATGCGGCACAATAAAATAGTACGTGTACGTGGTATTTTTTGTTGCCTTGTTTTCGTGGTTTCGGCAGGCTTTTGGTCACGCAGGCTTGGGGGGTTGGCCCGGTTATTGTCATGAATTATTTCTCAATCGCTTCTTTGGCTTTGGTGGCGGCGCTTGGCCAAGCGCGTGGCCAAGCGGCCGGGGTGGACGCCGCCCCGGCCGATGCCTGGCCAATGTACCGGGGCACGGCCTCGCTCACCGGCGTCTCGAAAAGCAAACTCGCCACCTCACTCAAGCCGCTTTGGACGTTCAAGGCCGAAGAGGGCATCCACAGCACGGCGGCCATCGCAGACGGCAAGGTGTACGTGGGCTGCGACGACGGCCACCTGTACGCGCTCGATTTCAAGACCGGTAAAAAGCTGTGGGCGTTTGCGACAGACGACATCGTCGAGTCGTCGCCGCTGGTGCACAACGGCCGCGTTTACTTCGGCTCGTCGGACGGGTTTGTGTACGCGCTCACGGCTGCGGACGGGAAACTGCTCTGGAAGTTTGAGACCGAGGATCGCGTGCTCGGCGCGCCCAACCTGTTTCAGCCAAGCGGCGGCGGAGCCAAGCCGGCGCTGATCGTCGGCAGCTACGACTTCCGCCTCTACTCACTCGACCTCGGAACCGGCAAGAGCAACTGGCATTACGAGACCGCCAACTACATCAACGGCTCGCCGGCGGTGTCCTCCGGCCGGACGGCGTTCGGCGGCTGCGATGCCGTGCTGCACGTCATACAGTTGGCCGAGGGCAAAAAGGAAAAACAGATCGATGCCGGAGCGTACATCGTCGGTTCGGCGGCGGTGGTCGATGACATGGCGTACATAGGCCACTACGAGAATGAGTTTCTCTGCATCGACATCAAGGCCGGCAAGATCGCCTGGAAATACAAGGACCGGGCCTTCGCCTACATTTCATCGCCGGCGGTGACGGCGGATCGCGTGGTGGTCGGCTGCCGCGACAAGCGGCTGCATTGCCTCGACCGCAAGAGCGGCAAACGGCTGTGGGCGTTCCGGACTCGAGGCAGCGTAGACAGTTCGCCGGTGGTCGCCGACGGCAAGGTCGTCGTCGGATCGAACGACGGCAACCTGTACATCGTCTCGCTGGCGGATGGAAAAAAACTTTGGTCGTACGAGATTGGGGAACCGATCATCGCCGCGCCGGCCCTGGCCAATGGCGTGGTGATCATCGGTGCAGAGGACGGGCGGGTTTATGCATTCGGGCCAGCCAAGTGAATGACAAGGAGCAAGCCATGAGCAACACCGCAACCACCGAAACCCACAAGACCGCGCCGCCACTGGAAAAGCAGACCACGGTCGGCAACTACTTTGTCTCGAACTACCCGCCGTTCTCGTTCTGGAAACCGGAGGACGTGCCGGACTACCGCGCCGCGCTTGCTCAAGCGCCCAAGCCGGACACGCCGCTGGGCATCTACGTGCACATCCCGTTCTGCCGCAAACGCTGCCACTTCTGCTATTTTCGCGTGTACACGGACAAGAACTCGTCGGAGATCCGCAACTACATCGACGCGGTGCTGGACGAGATGCGGCTCTACGCGAAGGAGGCATTCATCGGCGGGCGTAAGCCCAACTTCGTGTATTTCGGTGGCGGCACACCGTCGTACCTCTCTGAGGATCAGCTCCGCCACCTGACCGACGGCATGAAGGAGCTACTGCCGTGGGACGAGGTCGAGGAGGTCACCTTTGAGTGCGAGCCGGGCACGCTGCGCGAGAAGAAACTCGAGGTGCTGCGCGAGATCGGTGTCACGCGGCTGAGCCTCGGCGTGGAGAATTTCGACGACCACATTCTCGAGGTGAACGGCCGCGCCCACCGCGGCGCGGAGATCGGGCGCTCGTATGAGTTCGCCCAAGGGCTGGGCTTCCCCCAGATCAACATCGACCTCATCGCCGGCATGGTCGATGAGACCGAGGAAAACTGGAAGGCCTGCATCGAGCGCACCCGCGGGATGGCGCCGGACAGCGTGACGATTTACCAAATGGAGGTGCCGTACAACACCGGCATCTACAAACAGATGAAGGCCGAGGGCAAACTCACCGCGCCGGTCGCCGATTGGGAAACCAAGCGCCGCTGGGTCAGCGAGGCGTTCGCCGAACTGGAGCAGGACGGCTACGTCATCAGTAGCGCCTACACCGCGGTGAAGGACAAGTCGAAGACGGGCTTTGTTTATCGCGACAGGCTTTGGGCCGGCGCCGACCTGCTCTCGCTGGGTGTGGCCTCGTTCGGGCAAATCGGCGGCACGCACTACCAAAACCAGCACGACTTCGCGCCGTACGTCGAGAGCCTGCAAAACGGCGAATTGCCGGTTTATCGAGCGCTGACGCCGACCGATGACGAGCGGCTGATCCGCGAGTTCATTCTGCAAATGAAGCTTGGCCATCTGAAATTCTCGTACTTCGCCGACAAGTTCGGCGTGAACCCGGCCGAGCG
>DQOE01000276.1 GCA_015658765.1 Verrucomicrobiota bacterium
CAAAGAACTGCCGCCACAAAAGAAACCAGCGGATTAAGAGAAGCTCGGTATCGTAAGCGGCGGTTCAGCCCCTTGGGTGGTATTGCTGGTGGATGGCTTTGAGCCGTTTGCCGGCGACGTGGGTGTACACTTCGGTCGTCGCGATGCTGGAGTGGCCGAGTAATTCCTGAATCACCCGCAGGTCGGCGCCATGCTCGAGCAGGTGCGTGGCGAAACTGTGACGCAACATGTGCGGCGTGATGTTGCGCTCGATGCCGGTAAAGCCGCACCGTTTCTTGATGCGCGACCATAGCGTCACGGCCGCAAACGCCGTGCCTCGGCTCGTGAGGAAAACATTCCCCGGGCTCTTGCCGGTCTTGACCAGTTTACCGCGACCATGTTCCAGGTAGCGCTCGATCGCCTCGACGGCGCGGCGGCCCACCGGCACGATGCGCTCTTTGTTGCCCTTGCCGATGACGTGGATGAAACCGGCGTCGAGCCGCAGTTGCTCGAGCCGCAGCCCACGCAGCTCGGCCAGGCGCAAGCCGGAGGCGTAACACAGCTCGAGCATCGCGTGGTCGCAAAGTGTCGCCGTGGTCACCGGCTCGATCGGTCGGAGCAGTTTCTCGATCTCCGTATCGGTCAACGCCTTGGGCAGGCGTTTCCACCGGCGGGGCAGCGTGAGGTTCTCGGCGATGTTCGACGGCAGAAACTGTTCCTGCACGCAGAACCGGTAGAACGCCTTCAGCGCGGCGATCTCGAGATAGAGGCTCTCGGTGCTGAGCTTGGCCGAGTCGCTGCGGGGTCGGCCGCGTTTTTTTGGCGCGTCATCGCCGGTGGGCGTTTCGCTGTTTCGCTGGTGCTTGAGGTAGCCGAGCAGATGCGACAACTCGACGGCGTTCCAGCGGGCGAGTTGCTGTGCGCCGGCCCAGTCGGCGAAACGGTTGAGGATGCTGCTGTACGCCTTTTGGGTGTGCTCGGACTGGCCCCGCTCGTGGCGGAGGTACTGCCCAAACTCCTCGATCAACGCCTGCATTTCCCGGCCGCCGATGCTACGGGCGATTTGGCCTTGCGGTCAACGAGGATGGCCGTATCGTTCTGCGCACGTTGAAATTTCGTTTACCCATTTTGTTTGCCGGGATTCTGGCCGCGGTCGTGGCCGGCCACGCCTGCCGTTACACGGTGCGCGATGTCGGCTTTGCGGACTTGGGCAACGAGCGCTACACGTTTTTTTGTTTCATTGACGACCAGGTGTCCGGTGCCCAAGTGGACCGGCTTGGCCAAGCGGCGTCGGTGCTGTTCGGCGATGCCAACGTCCGGTTCCAGTTGGTGAATCTGGCCAAGGGCGATCATCCGCAGGCCAAGCGCCTGGCCAAGCGGACACCGGGCGTGCCCGCCGGATTGCTGCTGTCGCCCGCTGGCGAGTTGGCTTGGCCGGTCAACTTTCCCGCCGTCAAGCCGGACAATCCCGAGTGGTCATTCCTGTCGTCCGTCGTCTCGTCGCCGACCCGGGACGTGCTCATCAAAAAACTGATCCCCGCCTACGCTGTGATTCTGTTCGTCGAGGGAACAGACGCGGCGCAAACCAGGCGCGCCCGGGCCGCGGTGGACGATGCCATCAAGGCGATCACGCCGCTGCTGCCGCAAATGCCCAAGCCGGTCGAGCATCCGCCGGAGGTCGTCGTTGTGCCGGTCAAGCGCATCGCCGGCGAGTCGGTGCTGTTGTGGAGTCTTGGCCTCGATGCCGGGCCGGTGCCGGAGCCGCAGGCCGTGGTGCTGATGGGGCGCGGCCGCCGGGTGGGCCAACCGCTGCGCGGCGGCTTGGTGACACGCTCAGAGTTGCAGGAGGCGCTGGCGGTGGTGGGGCAGGACTGCGAGTGCGGGCTCGACCGGGTGTGGATGCAGGGCGAACGCTTCCCTTTGTCGTGGGGGCGAGCTGAGCGGACGGCGGCGTACGCGGCGCTCGGGTTCGACCCGGACAACCCGCAGGTCAAGGGCGAGATCAGCCGCATCATATCGCGCGGCCCGAACTCACAGCCAAACGGGGCCGCGGCGTCGAGTCACTTTGATCAACTCTCGCTGGGCTACAGCGAGGAGTTGATCGAGTTCAACATCGAGCCGGAGGAGTTGCTCGAAGCCGATCCGGAACCGGTCGCGGAGGCCAAGCCGGTTGAATCTGAGCCGGAACCGGCGGCGCTTGGCCAGGTGAACACCGTGTGGTGGACGCTGGGCATCATCGCCGTGGCGACCTTGGTCGGCGGCGGATTGCTATTGCTGCGGCGGTCGGGCAACTGATGTCAGTTTGGTCGCACATTCTCCGCGAGGTGGGTTTCCGGAAACTCAACGCCCTTTTTTCGCTGCTGGGTTTGGCGATGGCGGTGACCGTGGTCGTCGCATCGCAACTGCTGGCCGAGGCGGACGAGCGTGAAACACGCCGGGTGACCCGTGACATGGGCTTCAACCTTCGGTTGATTCCCGCCGAGACCGACTTGGGGCAGTTTTATCGCGACGGTTTTTCGCGGCACGCGATGGATGTCTCGATGCTCGACCGCCTGGCGACGCAGTTGACCAACAACGTTTCATTCAACCATCTCGTCGGCTCGTTGCGCCGCGAATACACCATCAACGGGCAGGACATCCTGCTGGTCGGCCTGTCGGAAACTTACGTTGCGCCGGGGCAGGGCAAAAAACCGATGGGCTTCGTCATCGAAAAAGGCACGATCCACATCGGCTCCCAAGTCGCGCTCGTGCAGAAAAAAAAGAAGGATGACACAATGCACGTCGGCGTGCGGCAGTTCACGGTCGCGAACGACCCCATCGAGACCGGCACGCCGGATGACATCACGATTTTTGTGCGGCTCGAGGACGCGCAATCGGTGCTCGGGTTGGCGGCGAAAATCAACGAGATCGAGGCGATCGACTGTCTCTGCCTCACGGCCGATCAGGATCCGCTGGCCATTTTGCGAAAAGAGATCGGCGGTATTTTGCCGGAAGTGCAGGTGGTGCAACAACGCACGCTGGCCGACGCCCGCGCCAAGCAGCGGCAGACCCGCGAGAAGGTGAACCAGTTCGTGCTGCCGTCGGTGCTCGTCGCCGGCGCGGTTTGGGTGGCGCTGCTTGCGGTGTTCAACGTGCGCGATCGTCGGCAGGAGATCGGCATCCTGCGAGCACTTGGCAAGGGCGGTGGGCGCATCGCTGCGTTGTTCCTCGGCAAGGCGGTGTTGCTTGGGTTGGTGGCGGCGTTGATCGGCGCGGCGCTTGGCACGTGGGCGGTGCTGGAGTTTGGGCCGTCGCTTTTTCCGGTGACGAAGAAGGCGATTCAGGCGAACTGGCCGCTCGCCGCGCAGTTGATCGTGGCGACGCCGGTGTTCGCGGCGCTGGCCAGTTTCATCCCGGCGATGCTCGCCGTGTCGCATGACCCGGCGGAAACCCTGCGGGAGGATTGACGATGATACGCTGCGACGAGGTCACGAAAATTTTTCGCAAGAACGGCTCTAAAATCACGAGCCTCGACCGGTTCACGGCGGAGGTTGCCGAGGGCGAGTTCGTCGCCGTACGCGGGCCAAGCGGCTCCGGCAAAACCACGCTGCTGCTAACGCTCGGCGGCATGCAGCGGCCAAGCGACGGCTCGGTGCAACTCGCCGGGCGCGACCTTTACGCATTGTCGCCGGCGGAGCGGGCGCGGCTGCGCTCGAGCGAGATTGGGTTCGTGTTTCAAATGTTTCACCTCGTCCCGTATCTCGATTTGCTAGGAAACGTGCTGTTGGCCTGTCCCGGCAAACCAAGCGCTGAGGTGCGGCAGCGGGCCGGCGGGTTGATGGACGAACTCGGCCTGGCCGATCGCGCCAGCCATCGCCCCGGCGAACTCAGCGCCGGGGAGCGGCAGCGCCTGGCCGTGGCCCGTGCGTTGTTGAACCGGCCCAAGCTGATTCTCGCCGACGAGCCGACCGGCAATCTCGACCCGGAAAACGCGGCGGAAGTGATCCGGCACTTGGCCGAGTTTCATCGCGGCGGTGGCACGGTGGTGCTGGTGACCCACGGCGCGGCGGCGGATGCCCATGCGGACCGGACGCTGCGCCTCGAGCAGGGCCGATTGGTCGCCAATTGAAGGGTTGATTGTACGCCCCAAGAATGGTAACTTCCCCGAATGGAGGCGATCATGTCAATTATGATAGGCGTCGCGTTGAGTGCGACGTGTGGGTTCCGTGTCTTTGTGCCGTTGCTGGCGGTGAATATTGGCACCCGGGCTCTGGACGCCGACGGGCAACCACGGATTGAGTTGGCGGGCGGGTTCGACTGGTTGAGTAGCGACATTGCGCTGATGGTTTTTCTCGTGGCGACTCTTTTCGAAATCGGCGGCTATTACATTCCGTGGATTGACAACCTGCTAGACACCATCGCCAGCCCGGCGTCGATCGTGGCCGGGACGGTTATCACTGCTTCGTTCGTCACCGGCATGGATCCGTGGCTGCAATGGCTGCTCGGCGTGATCGCCGGCGGCGGCGCGGCCGGCGCGGTGCAGGCGACAACCGTGGTGGCGCGCGCCGGCTCGACCGTGACAACCGGAGGCTTGGGCAATCCCATCGTGGCTTCGGTCGAGACGAGCGGCGCCTTTCTTGGCTCGGCGCTTTCGATCGTCGCGGTGGAATTTGCCATCGTTGTGTTTGTGCTGCTGCTTGGGGGTGGTGTTTGGATTTGGTGGCGCCGCCGCCGCCATAAATTGGCCGAGGCGCACTAGCTGATGCATTCAGGCCTCACTAGAATTGCGCTCACGTTGACCTGTGTGTTCGCCGCCGTTGGGGCGGAGGCGTCCGATCACTGGGCATTTCAGCCGGTGACACGGCCAAGCGTGCCGGCTGTGTCCGGGGCCGCTTGGCCAAGCGGCGCGCTGGATCATTTCGTCCTGGCCAAGCTCCGCGAAAACGGCATGCAACCGGCCCGGCGCGCCGGTCGCCGGACGTTGATTCGCCGGGTGACCCTCGACCTGACCGGCCTGCCACCGACGCCCGGGGAGGTGGATGCCTTCGTGGCCGCCGACTCGCCGGGGGCGTATCGGCGGCTCGTCGAGCGGGTGCTGGCCTCGCCGCGTTTTGGTGAGCGTTGGGGGCGTCACTGGCTCGACGTGGCGCGTTACGCCGACACCAAGGGTTACCTCGCCGGAAACCAGGCGCGACTCTTCACCCACTCGTACACTTATCGCGATTATGTGATCGACGCCTTCAACGCCGACCTGCCGTACGACCGGTTCATCATCGAGCAGGTGGCCGCCGACAAACTGGAACTGGGCGATGACAAACAGCCGCTGGCCGCGATGGGTTTCCTCACGCTGGGGCGGCGTTTTTTGAACAACCCGCACGACATCATAGACGACCGGATCGACGTGGTGACCCGCGGTATGATGGGGTTGACTGTCAGTTGCGCCCGCTGCCACGATCACAAGTACGACCCCATCCCGATAGCGGATTACTACTCGCTCTACGGCGTGTTCGCCAGCAGCCATGAACCGGGCGACAAGCCGTTCATCAGCGACGCGATTGATCCCATCGAGCGGGTGGCGTTCGATGAGGAACGCAAGCGGCGCGAGGACAAGCTGAACAACTATAAGCGTGAGCAGTACGCGCGCGTTCGCGAGCAGGTGAAAGAGCAGACTGGCGACTACGTTTGGGCGGCGCACCGCGCGGCCAAGTTGCCGGCGGGCAAGGTCGATGAACTGGCCCGCAAGGCCAAGCTTGACCCCGAATTGACGCGCCGCTGGATGCGCCACCTAGCCAAGCGGAGGGAGTCCGGCGACCCAGTTTTTGCCGCTTGGTTTGCGCTGACCAAGCTCGATGCCGGGTCGTTCGGTGAGCAGGCCAAGGCGGTGCTCGGCGGCGAGCCGTTGGCCAATGCGCATCCGGCGGTGCGGGCGGCGCTTGCGGAGGCCGGGTCGCTCGAGGCGGCTGCCAAGTCGCTTGGCCAACTGCTGTACAAGGCCAAGTCCGGCCAGCCCAAGCTACGCGAGGCGGTTCACTCCGACGACTCGCCGGCCAAGCTTTCCGACGGAGACGTAAATCGCGTGATGGATGTGGAGGGGAGGCAGGGCATCCGGTCGCGGAAACGCAAATTTGACGAGTTGGAGGGCGAACACCCCGGCGCACCCAACCGCGCGATGGTGCTGCTCGACAACGCCTCGCCGCACGATCCGTGGATTTTTCGGCGAGGTAATCCGGGCATGAAAGGGGACGCCGTGCCGAGGCGCTTCATCGCGGCGCTCTCGCATGGCGAGCGCAAGCCGTTTGTGGAGGGGAGCGGGCGGCTCGAGATGGCCGAGGCGATTGCTGACCCGGGGAACCCGCTCACGGCGCGGGTGATGGCCAACCGCGTTTGGCAGCGATTGTTTGGCAGCGGGCTGGTCATCACGCCGAGTGATTTTGGCGTGCGGGCCGAGCCGCCGTCGCATCCAAAGATGCTCGATTTTCTTGCGGCGGATTTCGTCGACAACGGCTGGTCGGTCAAGGCGTTGATCCGGGGCATCGTGACCTCGAGTACGTATCAGCAGGGCGAGACGGTTCACCCGAAATATGCCGAGCGAGATCCCGGCAACCGGCTGCTTTGGCAGATGAACCGCAAGCGGCTCGACTTCGAGGCGATGCGCGACTCGGTGCTGAGTGTTTCCGGCAACCTCACCCTCAAGCAGGGTGGCCGCTCGGTTCATATTGCCAACAAGCCGGACGCCCGTTGCCGGACGGTGTACGGCTTCGTCGACCGGCAAAACCTGCCGAACCTGTTTCGCACCTTCGACTTTGCCGGGCCGGACACGACCTGCCCGCAGCGCTTCACCACTACGGTGCCGCAGCAGGCGTTGTATCTGCTGAACAGCCCGTTCATCGAGGCGCAAGCCAAGCGCCTGGGCGCCCGTTCGGGCGTGACGTCAGCCGATGACGAAGAGCGCATCCGCGTGATTTACCGTTTGGCCTACCAGCGTGAACCATCGGCGGAGGAGTTGGCCTTGGCCAAGGGCTTTGTCGATGAATTCGTGCCGAGTGCCGCCGCGTGGGAGCGGCTTGGCCAGGCGCTGTTGGTGTCCAACGAAATGATGTTCGTCGATTAGCCGATGAAAAAAGTGGCGCGAACAGAAATCCCCCGCAAGGCGGTTTACCGGCTGTCGGTTTATCTGCGCTGCCTGCATCGGTTGTTGAACAACAGCATTCACACCGTGTCCAGCGAGGTGTTGGCCAAGGCGGCCGGTGTGAAGTCCACCCAGTTGCGGAAGGATCTCACGTACTTCGGGCAGTTCGGCACGCGCGGACTGGGTTACGATGTGGAGCAATTGATCGAGATGATCACGAAACGGCTCGGCACAAAGAGCCTTCAGCCGGTGGTGATCGTGGGGGTGGGCAACCTTGGCCGGGCGCTGCTCAGCTATCGCGGCTTCGAGCGGGAGGGGTTCGGGATCATCGGCGCGTTTGATATTCAGCCGGGGCGGTATTTATTGGAAGAGACATCGATTGACGAGCAACCGGCGAAGACCGCGGGCAAGGTGAAATTGTCCGAGTGGCTCAAGGCGGAAAAAATCCAGGTTCAAGTGAGGCCGATGGAGGAGTTGCCAAAAGTGATCGCCGATCACGTGGTCAAGCTGGCGATCCTGTGTGTGCCCCCAACCGCCGCGCAGGAGGTGGCGAATCAACTGGTCGAGTGCGGCGTGGTGGCGATCCTCAACTTCGCGCCGATCGTGTTGTCGGTGCCCGACGAGGTGACCGTCAACAACGTCAACCTCGCAATGGAACTCGAGAACCTGAGCTACTTCATCAACGGGTGACGCCTGACGGGAATGTCACTTCACTTCCCGGGAAAGTTTGGCTCTGATTTCCTAATCATGCACGGCTGGTTCAGCATTCTCCTGCTTGTGTCGGGTTTCTTAACGGCTCCGCTTTCCCTGTTTGCCCAATCCCATTTACACGATGGCGCAATCCCGCTGATGAACGCAGCGATGGAAGGGAGCATTGAACAAGCGGAACAGTTGTTGCAGGAGGGGGCGGATCTGGAGGAGCGCGACGATTTCGGCTGGACGCCCCTCCAAGTGCCGTTAACGGAAGGCTTGGGTGAAAAGCGAATCCCCCTTACGCTGGATTCTCGGCTCCGTTTTTACCGCCTGCGAGTGGAGTGAATATCCGCTTGGCCAAGCGGCGCTTCGTTGAGCGTTCTATCCCGTTGGGATTCTTCTCTGCGGTACTCTGCGGCTCCGCGCCCTCTGCGCTTAAAAAGCGGCTACTCTGTCGCCTTCGGTTTTTCCTGTTGCGGGGCGCGGAGGTTGATGTGCAGGTCGCGCAGTTGCCGGGGCTCGGCGGTGCCGGGGGCGTCGCTCATCAGGTCAGCGCCCTTGGCCGTTTTCGGGAAGGCGATCACTTCGCGGATGCTCTCGGCGTTGCAGAGCATGGCGATGAGGCGGTCGAAACCCAGCGCGATGCCGCCGTGCGGCGGTGCCCCGAATCGAAACGCCTCAAGCATGTAGCCGAACCGTTCCTGCGCCACGTCGGCCGGGATCTGTAGCACGTCCTCGAAGATGGTTTTCTGCAATTCGCGCTGGTGGATACGAATGGAGCCGCCGCCCAGCTCGACGCCGTTAACGACGATGTCGTAATGCTGACCGCGAACCGACTTGGGGTCGATGATCAACTTGGGGATGTCCTCCTCCACCGGCGAGGTGAACGGGTGATGGCTGGAGTACCAGCGATCCATCTCCTTGTCGAACATCAGCAGCGGGAACTCGATGACCCAGAGGAAATTGAACTGGTCGGCCGCGATGCTCATCTTGCCCATCTCGGTTAATTTCTCGGCGCAATAGAGGCGGATTTTGCCGAGGATCTCGCAGGCGTTGAGCCACTCGTCGGCGGCGAACAGGATGAGGTCGCCCTCCTCAATGGCGAGTTTCTCCTGCAGCGCAGCCTTCTCGGCGTCGCTGAAAAACTTGACGATCGGCGACTTCCACTCGCCGTTCTCGACCTTGATGTAGGCGAGGCCCTTTGCGCCAAAGCTCTTGGCGTAGTCGGTCATCGTCTCCATTTGCCCTTGGGTGACGCAGGCGAACCCCTTGGCGTTTAACGCCTTGACCACGCCGCCCTTGGCCACCGTGCCGCTGAAGACCTTGAATTCGCTCGAGGCGAAGTCGTCGGTCATATCGACCAGTTCCATGTCGAAACGGGTGTCCGGCTTGTCGATGCCCCAGCGATTCATCACGTCCTCAAACGCGACGCGCGGGAACGGTGTGGGGATGTCGATGTCGAGCGCCGTTTTCCAGACGCGCGCGAGCAGTCCCTCGATGAGTGCGTAAATATCTTCGCGATCGATGAACGACATTTCGATGTCGATCTGCGTGAACTCCGGCTGGCGGTCGGCGCGCAAATCCTCGTCGCGATAGCAGCGGGCGAGTTGAAAATACTTCTCCACGCCGGCCACCATGAGGATCTGCTTGTACTGCTGCGGCGACTGGGGCAGGGCGTAAAACTGGCCCGGATGCAGCCGGCTCGGCACGAGGAATTCGCGGGCGCCCTCCGGCGTGCTCTTGAACAGCGTCGGCGTCTCGATTTCGAGGAAGCCCTGATCCTCCATGAACACGCGCGTCGCGGTGGCCACCCGGCTGCGAAGGCGCATGTTGTGAATCATCTCCGGTCGGCGCAGGTCGAGGTAACGGTACTTGAGGCGCAG
>DQOE01000116.1 GCA_015658765.1 Verrucomicrobiota bacterium
CCAAGCGCGGCAATCTGTTCGTCGCTCAACTGCTTTTTCGGGGGCATGTGGGGGTCGCTGTCGGGGTGGAGAAACTGGAACATGTGGCTCTCCGCGGCTTGGCCGGGGAGGAGTGCCGGGCCTTCGCCGCCGCCCTTGAGCGCGAGCGCACGCCCGGTGAGGTTGAGGTCGCCCTTGGTTTTTTTGGTGTTGTGGCAGCGGACACAGTGGTCGCGCAGCAGGTGCATCGCGCGCCGGGCCAAGGCGGCATCTCCGGCTTCGGCCTGACTGGTGCCAGGCAAGGCGGCAGCGATGGCCAATGCCAGCTTGGCCAAGCGGGAGGATGAAAGTTTGTGGCCGGGGCATTGCATGCGTGTGCGGGCATTAAACCCTGCCGGGCCAAGCGGCGCGAGTCCGCGCTGGTTTTTTGTCAGGAGCCTTTTCAGGTTGGCTCGTGGCCAACGAGGGGGCAGGGTTCGCCCGCCGGTTTTGCCGCCGCTTGACCGGGCGCATCCGAAGAATGACCCCGCTGAAACAACTTCTCCTCATAGCTGCCTTGGGGGCAGCGAGTGGCCAGGCGCAGCCGCGCGAGATCACCGGCGAAAGCGTGGCGGAGTTTTTCGATGCCGCCTACGTCACGCAGAACCACGCCTATTCGCTGGTCGGCCTGACCGTCTCGGTGGTTCACCGGAGCGAGGTTATTTTCAAGAAAGGCTACGGCTTCGCGGATCTCGAAAAGCGCGTCCCGGTCGACCCCGACAGGCACCTGTTCCGCATCGCCTCGATCACGAAGACGTTCACGGCGACGGCCGTGATGCAGCTCGTCGAGCAGGGCCAACTCGACCTCGAGGCGGACGTCCAATCCTATCTGGATTTTGACATCCCCAAGACCTACTCCGAGCCGATCCACCTCAAGCACCTGCTGACGCACACGGCGGGGTTCGAGGATTACAACTTCGGCGGCGTGGCCGACGAACCGGAACAGATCGTCCCGCTTCGGGAATTCCTCATCGAGCACATGCCGGCGCGGGTGAACCGGCCCGGCGCATTTCACTCCTACTCGAACTACGGCAGCGCGTTGGCCGGCTATATCGTCGCGCAGACATCCGGCATGCCGTGGGCGGACTACGTCAAGGCCAAGCTGCTCGATCCACTGGGCATGACCCAGACGAACGCCCACCAACCCCGAACCGACGGGCACCGCCAAAACCACGCCATCAGTTACTCTCAATCTGGGGACACGTTTGAGGCGCAACCATTCCACTTTTTCGCTGACGCGCCGAACGGGGTCATGAGTACCACCGCGGCCGACATGACCCGTTGGATGTTCGTCCATCTCAACCACGGCGAACTCAATGGCGTCCGCATCCTCGGGGAGGAAACCTCGCGCCAAATGCAAACCGAACTCTTCCGGCAGCACCCGCAGTCAAACGCCATGCTGCACGGCCTCTTTCAAGAGCGAAAGAACGGCCAGTCGCTCGTCACGCACGGAGGGTCGTTCGGCAAATTTTTCAGTCAATTTGTGCTCATCCCCGGCCAGCAGCTTGGCCTGTTCATCGCCTACAACGCCGACACCGGCAGAGCTGCAAACCAGGAGATGATCCCGGCGTTCATGGATCATTTTTTCCCGGTGGATTTCCCCGAGCCGATCACGCCGGACGCGTCGGTTGACCTGGGCGATTACGTCGGCACCTACGCCGGGCTGCGACGCAATCGTTCCACCTTCGAGAAACTGATTCTGCTCATGGGCGGCGTCGATGTGCGCCCGGCGGGAGAGGGTGTCCTGTCGTTATCGGGTGCGCACTGGATCGTGCTGGAGAAGGACGTTTTCCAGAAAATGGATTCCCCCCGGAAACTGTACGCGCAACGGGGCGACAACGGCGAGGTCACGCATCTCATCTTCAGCGAGGGCTACTCCGCCGAGCGCCTGGATTGGCATGAAGACCCGGCGTTGCACCGGGCTCTTTTTCTGCTGGTCGCCGTGGCTTCGCTGCTAGGGGCGATTGGCTTCGTCCGCAAACTTTTCAGCCGAAAAACTGACGGCAAGCCGTTGCTTCCCGCGCTTGACCGCTGGGCTGTCGGCTTGGCCTGCCTGTTCACCCTTTTCGTTCTCTACCGGATCGATTCGGAATTGAACGCCCCGACCGGCGGCTTCGTTCACGGCGTGCCGCCGGCGGTCAAGCTCCTGCTCGCATGGATACTGCTGACCGTCCCGTTGGCCCTGGCCATCGGCGGCCTGGCCGTCCGGCAATGGCGCCGCTCTCACGGCACCGTCATGGCGCGAATTCGTTACAGTTTCATGGCGCTCATCAACGCGTTGTTCGTCGTGGTGTTGTGGCACTGGAACCTGCTCAGCTACTACTTTTCATGAATTATTCCTGTCCGCTTTTCCGAAACAAGACCACGGACCGCGCTTGGCCAAGCTCCCTCTCCCAGCGGGAGAGGGCCGGGGTGAGGGAGAACGCAGGATGATGACGAAGCCAGCCGCTTGGCTTTTTTGCACTTAAAGATTTGAAAAATGGATTTTGATCTCATTGTCATAGGGGCCGGGCCGGGCGGGTACACCGCCGCGATCAGGGCGGCGCAACTCGGCATGAAGACGGCCATCGTCGAGAAGGGCAAAACCCTCGGCGGCACCTGCCTCAACGTCGGCTGCATTCCCAGCAAGGCGCTGCTCTCGTCCACCGAGCTGTTTTACGGGGCGCGGAAGCACTTTGGCTCGCACGGCATTTCGGCCGATGGGTTGTCCATGGATGTCGGTGCGATGATGAAGCGCAAGGACGGCGTCGTCCGCAAGATGGCACGCGGCATCGACTTCCTCATGAACAAAAACGGCATCGAGCGCGTGGCCGGCCTTGGCCGTATCGCCGGGCCGCACGAGGTGGAGGTGACCAGCGACGCGGGCCAACAGTGCCTGAAGGCCAAGCGCATCCTGATCGCCACCGGCAGCCGCGTCGCCGGGCTGCCGTTCCTCGAGTTCGACGGCGAAACGGTGTTGAGCAGCGACGACGCGGTCGCGCTTGGCCAGGCGCCGGTGTCGATGATCGTGATCGGCGGCGGGGCGATTGGCCTCGAGCTTGGCTCGGTCTGGGCGCGGCTCGGCACGGCGGTGACGGTGGTCGAGCTTCTGCCACGCATCGCCGCGACATTCGACGAGGACATCACGCAGGCGCTTCAAACACTGCTGCAAAGGCAGGGGCTGAAATTTCATCTCGGCACCGGCATCGAGTCGGCCGAGAGAACGGAAAGTGGCGTCAAGCTGACTGCCACCAAGGGCGGCAAACAACTCGAGATCGCGGCCGAAAAAGTGCTCGTCGCCGTCGGCCGCAAGCCGAACACCGGGGGTCTCGGCGCTGCCGAGGCCGGCGTGGCACTTGACGAACGCGGCTGCATCAAGACCGACGCCGAGTGGCAAACCAGCGTCCCGGGCATTTACGCCATCGGCGACGTGGTGGCGGGGCCGATGCTCGCGCACAAGGCCGAGCAGGAGGCCGTCGCCGCCGTCGAGCGCATGGCGGGGCAGCCGGGAAGCGTGAATTACGACGCCATCCCGTCGGTCATTTACACCGCGCCGGAAGTGGCCGCCGTGGGCCTCACCGAAGCCGGGGCCAAGGCGAATGGGCACGAGACTGCCGTGGGTGTTTTTCCGTTCCAAGCCAACGGCCGGGCCGTCGCCGGCGGGCATGCGGACGGCTTGGCCAAGGTCATCGCCGACAAGGCGAGCGGCCGGGTGCTCGGCGCGCAGATCCTCTCGGCCCATGCGTCGGAGCTGATCGCCGAGGCGGTGTTGCTGATGGAGCTGGGTGGCAGCGCGGAGGCCTTGGCCCGCACCATCCACGCGCACCCGACGATGTCGGAGGGTCTGCGCGAGGCAGCGCACGCCGCAACGGGCGAGTCGCTGCACATTTAGCGCCTGGCCGAGCGGCTACTTCAGGCCGAGTTGGCGGGAGAAATAGACGTACTCGAGGGCGTAGCGGCGGGCGTGTTGCTTGAGGTTGGCACCGGCGGCGTGGCCGCCCTCGGTGTTTTCGAAATACAAAACAGGATGCCCCTGTTCGCGCATTCGGGCGACCATTTTTCGCGCGTGCCCGGGGTGCACGCGGTCGTCCTTGGTCGATGTCTCGATGAACACTTTCGGGTATTTGCGCCCGGGGAACATATTTTGATACGGCGAATACTTGAGGAGCGCCGCGCGCATTTTTGGATCCCCGGGATCGCCGTACTCGGCCGCCCAGCTCGCGCCGGCCAGCAGCTTGGTGTAGCGCATCATGTCCAGCAACGGCACGCGGCAGACTACCGCGTTCATCAGATCCGGGCGCTGTGTGAAAATGGCGCCGACCAACAGGCCGCCGTTGCTGCCGCCGGAGATGCCCAGGCGCTTGGGCGAGGTGATGCCGCGCTTGGCCAAGTCCTCCGCCACGGCGATGAAGTCGTCATAGGCACGCTGGCGATTCGTCTTGAGCGCGGCCTTGTGCCAGCGCGGCCCGAACTCGCCGCCGCCCCGGATGTTCGCCACGGCGTACGCGCCGCCGCGCTCGAGCCAGAGTTTGCCGATGGTCGCCGAGTAGCTTGGCTTGAGCGAAATCTCGAACCCGCCGTAGCCGTAAAGGATAGTCGGCGTCGAGCCGTCGGGCTTAAGTCCCTTGCGATGAATCACGAAGTACGGCACCGCCTCGCCGTCCGCGCTCCGAACCGTGTGCTGGCTGACCTGCAACCCGTCGGCCCGAAAACGCGCGGGCAGTGCCTTGAGCCGGGTCAGCACATTCGCCCCGGCGTCGTACTCGCTCAACCGGTCCGGCGTGATGGGGTCCTCGTAATTGACGAACACCGTGCCGGAGTGGGGGTTCGCCGCCGAGAGGGACACCGTGCCGCTGGGCGGCAGCGGCAGCGGCTCGGCACGCCACTCGCCGGACTTGGCCTCCACGCCGAAGCGCAGGATGCTGCCCTTCACGTTTTGCAGCAGCGACACGTAAAGGCCGCTGCGCGAAACGGTGACGCCCTCGATGCTCGTCCGGTCGTCCGGTGTGTAAACGGTCTCGATGCTCGGCAGCTCGCCGCTCTCCCGAAACGCCGCCGCGTCGATCGCCAGCAGCGCTCCCTCCGGAAAAGTCCGTCCCGCGACCTCCCACGCGTCGCGCAGCGTGAACAGGATTCGCCCGGCGTAAAACCCGGCCAAGTCGACCGACTCCGGCAACGGCAGTCGCCGGAGTTTCCCGCCGCCGCCGATGAGGTGGTACGCGCCGGTGTAAAACGTCAGCGACTGGTCGATCATCGGCAGGGTCGCCTCGCCGGAATCCAATACGCGCGGCCAGATGCCGATGTCCTCCCGGCGACCCTCGAACACCGTCTCGGCCTTGGCCAGGGGCGTGCCGCGCTTCCAGCGCTTGGCCACGCGCGGGTAACCGGACTCGGTCAGCGAGCCCTCGCCCCAGTTTGTGCCGACGAGCAGCGTGTCGCGATCAAGCCAGGCGATGCCGGACTTGGCCTCCGGCAACACAAAGCCATCCTCGACGAAGCGCTTGGCCAAGGCGTCGAACTCGCGGTGCACCGACGCATCGGTCCCGCCCCGGGAGAGCTTGACGAGGCAGCGCTCGTAGCCGGGAGCGAGCCACGCGATGCTTTTGTAAACCCAGTTTTCATCCTCGGCGCTGGCCAGGGCATCGACGTCGAGCACCGTTTCCCACTCCGGCTTGGCCGTGCGGTACGACTCCAGCGTCGTCCGGCGCAAGATGCCCCGGACGTGCCCGGCGTCCCGCCAAAAATTGTATATGTGCCGGCCACGAATCGAGCCGTACGGGATGCGATCCGTGGCGTTGAGCAACGCCTCGGCCTGCGCGAGGAAGGGCTCGTAGCGCTTGTCGGCCTGAAGCTCGGCCAGAGTTTCGCCGTTGCGCTGCTTCACCCACTCGAGTGCTCGTTTGCCCTCGACCTCCTCGAGCCAAAGGAACGGGTCGTCGAGGATCGGCGGTCGCCGGGTTGCATCTTCAGCCAAGGTTGCGCCTGCCATGATCAGTCCACAAAAAAACCAGGTCCATCTTTTCATCGTCGGCCCGGGACGCTACCGAGCCAATACGCACAGCACAACCAAGCGCTTGGCTCCGACTTCATCAATGTCCGGCAACCGGCTTCGTCCGTCCAGAGGCTGACCGCGCAATTCCCTGGGTCAGCAGGCAGGGCTGGTTTTTGCCCCTCCCCGTCGATAGCTTTGGCCAAGGGGCCAGAGACGGTCGCATTACTGTTCACCAATGAAAATTTTTTGTCTGGGTGCCGCCGGGAAAATCAGCCGCGAATCAGTTCTCGACCTTCTGCAATCCGACAAACCCACCCGGGTCACGATCGGCGATATGGACGAGGCCCGCGGACGGGAGGTGGTCGCTTGGCTGGATGACGACCGCGTTGACTTTGTCCAAGCCGACGTTTTCCAGACCGACCAGACCGCTGACTTGATGCGGGATTACGATCTCGTCATGGACGGCACTCCCATCTCCATCAACCACGAGTCAACACTGTGCATCGCGAGGGCGGGTGTGCATGGCGTGAACCTAAACGGAACCGGGCCGGAGTTCGCGTTTCATGATGCGTTTGTCGAGGCAGGCAAAACCTACGTGCCGGGATTCGGGATGACACCGGGCATCACCAACGTGATGGCCCGTTACGCGCACGACCGGCTGGAGTCGATTGACACCATTCGCATCAGCCACGGGGCGTTCCGGCCGTTTGCCTTCTCGCCGGCGATCACCGAGACCACCCGTATAGAATACGAGCCCGGCTTGGAAAGCCGGATCGTTTTTGAGGACGGCGCATTCAAACAGGTCGAGCCATTCGCGCGGCCGCTGGAGGTGACACTGCCAGAGCCGTTCGGGACACACACGCAGTACATCATCCCCCATGCCGAAACCCAGACAATCCCCGAGTCGTTCAGGGAGAAGGGAGTCCGGTTGGTCGAAGTGCGCGGGACGTGGCCTCCGGCGAACATGCAACTACTGCGCGTTCTGTATGACTGGGGTTTTCTGGAGAACAAAACGGTGAAGGTGGCCGGAGTCGACGTGGGCGTGATGGATGCCATCGCGAGCTATCTGCTGCAATCCGATCAAGGAACCACGACCAAGCTGTATGGGTATGCCCTGCACGTCGAGGTCACCGGGACGGAGAACGGCAAACCGGTTTGCTACACCCTGACAAATTCACATCCGGCCTCGGATGGATCGGTCGCCGGCTGGGAACGCCTTCGTGCCTACACCCGCTCTGTCGGAATCCCGATGTCCATTGCCGCCCAGTTGATTCTCGATGGCCAGGTTTCTGCCTTGGGGGTTGTCGCTCCGGAGCTGGCGTTCGATCCGGAAGTCGTCTTTGCCGAACTGAAGAAACGGCAGATTGCGATTCATATCGACAAACAGGATATCGGCTAAGCACCGACCGCACCGAGCCAAGTGTTCAAGCTGTCAGACTTGGCATTGTCCAAAAAACGCTCGAGGTGCTTGATGCCGTAGGCGTGGAAATCCACGTCGAGGGTCGAGATGCCCACCTGCACGTAGGACCACATCGCTTCGCGCAAATCGGACAGCACCCGCAGCAGATGCAGTTGTGCCATTTCCGACAGACTTGGCTCCCGGCCGAGGTACGACTCCATCAATGCCCGGCAACCGGCTTCGTCCATACAGAAGTTGACCGCGCAATTCCCCAGGTCGACGTAGGGGTCGCCCATGCCGGCGTACTCCCAGTCCAACAGGTAGAGCCGGTCTTTGCCTTGCAGAAAATTTGCCGCAATCAGGTCGTTGTGGCACGGAGCCGAAACTCTCGGGCAACGCCCGATCGCATTGACAATTTTCCCGGAGAATTCCAGCGCCTCGCCGAGTTGGCCTGGGTGGGTGACGTTGAACCGCTTGGCGGTCGAGATGTAGTCGTCGATCACCGACGGCAGATCAAACGTGCCGGGAACCTCCCGCGCCGAGTGCAGACGGTGGAGCAGCCTGGCCACGCTGCGGATTGTCGCAGGGTCGGTCGTTTCAATTGGGCCGCCCTCCACGAAACGGGTGACGAGTATTTCGTGTTCGGCGAGGAAGGCCACCGGCTCCGGGGCGATGCCGATCTCCCAGGCCACGCGTGAAATCGCGTGTTCGGTTTGCCGGTTGATGCCGAACAGGTCGGTGTCTTTCCCGGGCAACCGGGCCACGAATGTTTCGCCGCTGCCGGTCTCGATGAGGAGATTTAGATTCGTGAGGCCGCCGGGAATAGGGTTGAGCGTAAACGTCCCCCAGCCGGGGAATTCAGCGCTCAACAACTCCTCGGCTTGCTCCGTTGAAATCATGCTGAATGACCCCGCTTGGCCAAGCGGGGCGGCTAAATATTCTCCTTTGGCGCGTCGGGGTCTTCCTCGGCCGGCTTTTTCGCGCCGGGCGGTGGCTCGACGACGAGCACCGGTATCGGGTAGCGCAGCTTCATCACATCATCCACGACCACCTCGATGTTGTACACGCCGGGTGTCTCAAACTTGGTGCCGGCAAACACTGCGATGTTGGTCGCGTGATGCGCCGGGTCGCGCAGGACGAACTTGGTCTCGCATTTGCGAACGACTGTTTCCTGGTCGGGCGCGATGAGGCGGATGTTTTCGTGGAACTCGCCCACGCCGGCGACCCAGCGGGTGAACACGCACAGTTTGCC
>DQOE01000316.1 GCA_015658765.1 Verrucomicrobiota bacterium
CCCCGTTTTGGAACGCATCGCGCACCCAGCCGATCACGCGCACGATTTTGTTTTTCTCGCGGGCGATGGCGGCGGGGAGTTGGCTGTCCTCATCGAGAAACAGGTCGACGGCCTGGCCAAGCGGCATGCGGTCGAGCTGCATCGAGCGCGGGTGTCGCTGCTCGGTCGGCGCTTGGCCAAGCTGGGCGAGGCCGGGCACGGGGATGGCCGAGCGGTCGGCCCAGACGGTGGCGCTTGGCTTGGCCGGCGGGAGCTTGGCCAGGCGGCGGGCGAGGTTGAGTGCGCCCCGGTAGCTTTCGTTTTTCAGCGAGGCGACCTGCGAACCGGGCCGCCGGGCGCGGATAGCCTTGGCCACCTTGGCGGCGAACTTGGGTTGCTTGAGCAGCACGCTGCCGGCGAGCAAAAATCGAACCGGCCTCGTTTTGCCGGCGAGTTTCTTGGCACAGGCGCAGGCGTCCTTGGCCAAGGTGTCGGCCGCGCCATCGAGAATGTCGGCGGCGATTTTGTCGCGCTTGACCCATGCGGCGAACACTTCGCGGGCCAAGCCGGCGACTTCGGCCTTGTCGGCTTGGGCGACCCAGTCGATGAGTTGGTCGGGGGAGTTGAGTTGCAACCGGCAGAGCAGCCGTTGGCCAAGCGTCGACCACGTGCCGTCGCGGTCGAGATAAAACACGCAGGCCTTGAGGGCGCGCAGGCCGATTTCGTAGCCGCTGCTTTTGTCGCCGAGAATGTGGCCCCAGCCGCCGATCTTGGCCGTGGCGCCGTCGGGCGACTGGCCGAAGCAGCAGGAGCCGGTGCCGCTGAGCACGAGCACGCGGGTGGCCGGTTTGCGCTGGGTGTCGGCAGCGAGGGCGGTTTCGAGATCGTTGGTGGCGTGGATGGCGGCGCTTGGCCAAGCGCGGGTGGCGGCGCGGCGGAGTCGCAGTTTATCGGCGGGAGTGCGGGCGCCGGCCATGCCGATGGCGACGGCGCTTGGCTTGGGGAATTGCTTGGCGATCTGCCGGAGATGCCTAGCCAACTGCGTGTCGTCGAGCAGCCGGAGGTTGGCCGGGCCGAACCCGGCACGGGCGACCTTGCCGCCGCTCTCGTGCAACGCAACGGTGTGGGTGGCGCCGCACTCGATGCCAAGCAGTCCGGGCACGGGTCAGTCCTCGAGCAACCCGGCGGGTGCAACCTCGATTTTGGCGGCGACCTCGGCCGGGATGGAGCAGGCTTTCATAGTGCCGTGCTTGGCGGTTGAGACGCAGACAGCGGTCATCTCGCCGGTGGCGGCGAGTTCGCGTTGGTCGCCGTTGATTTTATTGATCCGGAATTTGTAAGTGATCGACTTGGAGCGCAGCCTCGCGACGAGCAGGTGAATCTCGATTTCATCCTCGAAGCGCAGCGGTTTTTTGTAGTCGAATTCAACGTGGACTCGTGGCCAGCCGATCCGCGGGTCGGTTTGGTCGGCGACGATTGAGTAGCCGATCGAGCGGAAAAACCGGTGCTCGGCCGCCTCCATATATTTGCAGTAGTTGGAGAAATGCACGATGCCGGCCATGTCTGTCTCGGAAAACTCGACGGTGCGGACGAATTTGAACTCGTATGCCACGGCCGAAATGTAGAGCGGCCCGCTGCCGAAGACGACAGGTTTTTACTTGCCGAGGAGGCCGCGCAGATAGGCGAGCACGAGGTCGGGGAGGTCGTCGCTGTAGCCGCCCTCCATCGCGCTGGCTACCGGCGCGCCGAGGCCGGTGAGCGTTTTGCCGAACCACCGGAAGTCCTCCGCGCTTAGTTTCTGGTTGCAGAGCGGGTCGCCGGCGTAGGCGTCGAAACCGGCGGAGACGATGACGAGATCGGGGTCGTACGCCTTAAGATCGGCGACGGCGCGCTCGGCGGTTTTGCGGTAATCCTCGCGCGGCAGATTGGGCCGGGCGGTGTAGTTGCGGCAGTTGTCGAACGACTCGGTGCCGGTGCCGGGGTAGGCGGGGTGTTGGTGGATGGAAAAGAACGCCACGCCGTCGCGCTTGGCCAGGATGTCCTCGGTGCCGTTGCCGTGATGCACGTCGAAGTCGAACACGGCGACTTTTTTCGAGCCGGTCGCCTTGGCCTCGAGCGCGGCGATGGCGACCGAGCCGAGGTAGCAAAATCCCATCGCGCGTTCCTTCGTGGCGTGATGCCCCGGCGGACGCAACAGGCTGAAGTTTGGCTTGCCGGCCTTGGCGAGATCGAGCGCCTTGAGCGCGCCGCCGACGCTGCGAAGGGCGTGGTCGCGGATGCCTTCGTGGTAGGCGGTGTCGCCGTCGAAATCGTGCGACTCGGCCAGTCGCTGAAAGTGGTTGGTCGTGTGGGCGCGCAGCACCTTGGCCTTGGGCGCGGGTTCCGGCTTGAGCCACTGGAGCTTGAGGTCGGTTTGTGCCTTGAGTTTTTTGACCGGGCCGCTGACGCGGAACGGCCGCTCCGGATGCCCGGGCGAGTGATAAGCCGTGCAGCGTTCGTCGGTGATGATGGTCATTTTGTCGGGGCGAAAGTACCGCTTGGCTGGGCAAATGAAAAGCATCCGCCTGTTAAATTCCATTTGCGCTGCCTGGCCAAGCGAGGCAGTCTTCGGCGTTCCAATGATGACGACGATTCTCATCCTTGGCCCCTTCGTTTTTGTGTGGGCGGTTGCGGCGCTTTTTTATGCGCTTGGCCGCCGGCGCGCGCGGCAGTTGCGGCTGGACGAGATCACGTTCGCGCGCAGCGTGCGGCAGCGATGGTCGCCGTCGATCTTCAGCCGCCCGCGCACGTGGCTGGCGGTTCGGTCGCGCAACCCGGAGGATGTCGCCCGCTCGATGGGCCTTGGCGAACTGCACCCGTGCGCCTGTGCCGAGGCGATGGCGGATCCCGATGCGGAGCGGCTGTTTGTCTCGCCGCCGGTCAACGGCTGGGTGGTGGTCACGGGGCGGCAGTTGCCCGGGCCCGGGGAGGACATCGACGCCTGTTATCGTTTTCTTGCCAACATGAGCGAGCGGCTGGGGCATGTTCAGTATTTCCACGGCAACCCGGCGCTGGGACACCATGCCTGGGCCAAGCTCATCGACAGGCAGGTTGTGCGCGCCTACGCGTGGGTTGGCGAGACGGCGTGGAACCAGGGCAAGCCGACGCTCGCCGAGGAGAAGACCGGCATGCGCTGTTTTGATTATCTCGCGGACGGAGACGACGTTTCGTATCAGCAATGGGAGACTGTCGGCGCGAACGTGGATAGGCTGCCGTTGCTGGCCTCGATCTGGAGTGTTGACCCGGTGGTGTTCGAGGATCCGGTGATGCGGATGAAACCAGGCTGGATCGGCCGCCTGCCGATGCGCCGCTCGAAGATGAACTGACCGGCCGCCTGGCCAAGCGCCCCCGATGAGTCCCGACGAATGCCCGAACTGCGGCGTTGATCTTCCGGCCAAGGCGCGTGCCTGCCCGGAGTGCGGCGCCTGCCCGGACACCGGCTGGGCCGACGAGGCGCAATACGAGTCCACCCAACTGCCGGAGGAGGAGTTCGACTACGACGACTTCGTGTCACGGGAGTTCGGGCAGGGCGGGCGGCCTCGGGGCAGCCAATTGCACTGGTTTTGGGTGGTGGCGGCGATTCTGCTGATCCTGTTTTTCCTGACCCACGCCTGGTGAGTAATTGCGGGCTTTACAATCCATCGTCAGATGTCGCAGGATTCGGCCGTCGTTGATGAGGTGGTTTTGTTCCATTTGTGTGCTGGGATTCCTGATGGTGGGGTGCACCACCAGCACCATCACCAATCTCACCCCCCGCGCGCTTCCACGGAGCCAAACCGGCCTGTACACGGTCGAGGCGATGTTCCGGAGCAACCAGCGCGCGCTTGATGCAGATTCCATGAAGCCGATCGTCATCTTCAACAATCAGGCTTTCCCGATGCGCAAAACCCAGTTGACGGAGGGTCGCTGGGAGACGCTGGTGCCGATCCCCGAGGGCACCAAGGTCATCAATTACCATTTCAAGTTCGACTACGAGTACAGCGCGGTGCTCATGCGCGGCGCTGACAGCAAACTTTCCCCGCCATACCATTTGCAGATCGTCGATGAATCTTCCACCGGCAACCTGCTGATGCTGCGGGAATAACCGATTCATATCATGCAACGCGTCAAGCTTTTCAAGGGGCTGGAAACCGAGGTCGAGGCACTCGAGCAGCAGATCAACGCCTGGGTCGAGAGCGAAGGAGCCAAGATCATCCAGGTGACCGGCAACATCGCCACCCAGAGCTACAACCCGGCCGCCAAGTCGGGAAGCTCGCTACAGAGCAATGTCGCCGCCGCGTCAGATGTGCTGATCGTTGTCCTGTACGAAAAGGGCTGACCGCCTCGCTTGGCCAAGTCACTCGTCCGGTGTTCGCAACAGCTCGATCCGGTCGAACCACACTGCGCCACCCAATGCTGTGGGGGCGATGCCGGTCAGCGTCATATCGCCGAAATCCTTCCACAAATCCCGCGTGACCATCGTCCAGTCGGTCGGCCGTTTTTCCGACACGCGGGTAGCCTGCCAGTCGGAGGTGTTTTTGCCGCTGTAATAGCGCCGCTCCGGGCTGCCCGACGAGGGCCACGCGCCGTTGTCGGCCAGTTCCACCATCACGCCAGCCGCCTTGGGCGCCTTCCACGCAAGGCGCAGATAGCGGTACTCGCCCGCGCCGGGATTTTCCCGGATGCGAAACGCCCAGCCGGGGATACGCTTCGAGTGCCGCTGCAACGGCGTGATGCGCAGCGACGCCGAGCCGCTGTGTTTGTCGCCGGTCACGACCGTTGCCGTGCCGCCGCCCTTCGTGAGCAGATCGACAAACGCCGGGCTGTCGTCGAACAACACCCGCCGCGTCGGCGGCTGCCGAAGCCAGGCGATCACGTTGGCCACGTCGCTTGGCTTGAGCACCACCGCGAGCGACTCCGGCATGAGCGACACGTCAAGTGACTTGAGCGATCGCACGTCCTTTCGCAACACATCGAGCCGCACGCCGCCCGGCAGGGTCAGCGTCAGGCTGTTGGCCGACTCGCCGGTGAGCACGCCGCTCAGCACCCGCCTGTCGGTGGTCTCGACCGTGTACGTCTCGTGGCCGGCGACGATCACCGCGCTCGGCGCGAGGATGTCGCGCACGATCGTCTCCTCGGCGCGGCGAAACTCCGAGGTCAAGTCCGGCCCCACGGCGAAGCCGACCCCGTGCGCTCGGTGGCAGGTGGCACAATGCTGGCTGAACGTCACCTGTCCGGCGGCGGGGTTTCGCTTGGCCTTGAGGGCGGTGACGAACCGTTGCAGCGTCGCGTCGTCCACTGGCTCGAGCGTTGCAAAAAGCGCCCGCGCCCGCTTGGCCAAGCCGGCGTTTTTTTGATCGAGCAACGCCGTGCGCTGAACGGCGTTGAGCGCGGCGGGGGAGAGTTTCCGCTGCTCCATCGCCGCCACCACGGCGGGCAGATGGTCGCGCCGGGCGAAGGCGGCCCTGAGGATGGCGCGGCGCACCGGCGGCGTGGCGGCGGGGTAGGCATCGAGCATCCGCGCCGCGATGCCGGGGTCGTTCTCCGAGCCAAGCGCCCGCACGGCAGCCAAGCGGCGATCGGCCGGGAGTTGCACATTGGCGACTTCGCCAAGCGCCTTGGCCAAGCGCGCCGCGCGATCGGCGGGCGACTCGAGTTTCAAGATTTGCTTCAGGCCGACCGCTGCGATTCGCACCTCGCCGTCGTCTGCCGCAGTCAGTTGATCAAGCGCCGCGCGGGCTGTGTCCGAAAGGGCCACTTGGGTGGCGGACTTGAACGGCTCGCGCAAGCCGGCGAGGCACGCCAGTTGCAGACCGTAATCCGTCAACCCGGCGACGTGGACGATGGCGGCGGACAGTTCTGCGGTGTTGCGCCGGGTGGCGATCGAGCCACACAACCGGGCGATCAGGCCGCGCGCGCCGTGAGCCTCGGCCGGTTTGTCGATGAGCGCCGCCAACATGTCCGAGGCGCGACCGGCGAGGGAGGTGAGTATGGCATCGCCGAGCCACTCGTCGCCGCCGTGCCGCCTGGCCAAGCGGGCCAAGGCGGTCAAGGCCCGGGGGTCGCTGCTCTCGCCCAGCGAAAGGGCGAGTTGCAGACGGACAACCGACGAGTCGTCGTCGGCGAGTTGCAGCGCGGCGGCGAGCAGTTTTTCGCTTTCGCCAAACCGGCGATCGGCCAGGCGCAGCGCATGCCGCCGCACGCCCGGTTCGCCGTGGCCAAGCGCGGCGGCGAGCGTGTTGTCGTTGAGTCGCCCGAGGCCGTCGAGCGTGTACAGCGTGTTGACGGCCGCGGCGGTGTCGTCCGTCGGCAGGGCGATTTTGGGCAGTCGGGCACCGCGCTCGAGCAGTATGCGGCGCGCGGTTTGGCGCCGCCAATGGCGCGGGCTGGCGAGTTCGCGGGCCAGCGCGGCATTGCTGAGCCTGGCCAGGTTCGGCGACTGCGGTTCGGGCATGTCGTCGTGCGCGAGCCGCCAAATACGGCCGTGGTCGTTGCCGTCGGCCAGTCCGTATTGCTGCTGCAAATAGCGCGGGATTGCGGAGTAATCCTCGATGATTTCGCGGTAATAATCGGCGATGTAAATGGCTCCCTCCGGGCCAATCGAGAGGTGGATCGGGTGAAACCAAATATCGCCCGACGCGAGAAATTCCGACTTCGCCTCGCCCGCCGCGCGGCTGATTTTGAGGAGCGTTCCGTCGCGGCTCAGGAGAGCGCGGTGGACGAGGTTTTGCGCCGGGGCGCAGGCGAGGATTTGGCCGTGCAGCCCCGGCAGGGCGGAGTCCCGGTAGACGAGCGGCGAGCAGGCGGAGGTGAAGAAGCCGTTGGGGATCGACTCGGCCGTGCCGTAGTGGTCGCTGTAATATTTGCCGAAGCCGGGATCGGCCGCGCGCTTGGTGCGCCACGGGTGCGGCTGGCTGACCGGGAACGAGGTGTTGTAGTTTGCGGCGTTGCGGCGTGAGGCACTCACCGCGACGTCCGGGTTGCGCGCGAGATAGCGCCACGGCAACGGCGCGACCTGGATGCCGGGCGTGCCGGTGGAGATCACGATCCGGTCGCCATCGGCGTTGAAGGTGAAGCCGTATGTGCCGGTGTGGCCGCTGACCGGCTCGATGGCTGAACCGTCCGGTTTGATGCGAAATCCGGTGACCGGAATATCGATCGGCGTGGAAAGGCGCGGGCCGGTGATGCGGCCGCCCTGTCCGCCGTCGATGTAAATCCAGTTGTCCGGCCCCCACTGCGGCGAGTTGATGCGGCGCTCGATGACGCCGAACTTGAAGCCGGTGAACAGCGTCTCGCGCACCTCCGCACGGCCGTCGCCGTCGCGGTCGGCGAGGAACACGATGTCTGGCGCGCAGATGGCGATGACGCCGCCGCGAGCCGGGCAGATGCCGAGACAGGCCGGCAGCCGGTCGGCCCACACCTCGACGCGATCCATCACGCCGTCGCCGTCGGAGTCGATCAGCCGCTTGACGGTGCCGAACTGTTCCTTCTCGGCGCGGCGCATGGCGTCCTCGTTGGCGGCGATGCGCCGCACGACACGGTCGAGCTTGCCGGTCTTGTTCAACTCCTCGATGTCGAACTGGCCCTCGATGTTGTAGCCGTGCAGTTCGCTGACGAAGAGGTTGCCGTGCGCGTCCCAGCAGACGCCGGAGGGCTGGCGGACGAGCGGCTCGGCGGCGACCAGTTCCAGCCGGAAGCCGGGCGGGAGGTTCACGAGTTTGGCACTCTCGGCGGGGGAGAGCGGCTTGGGTGCATCGGCCGGTTTTGAGATTTGGCCAAGCGCGGCAACGGCGAAGGCGGCGAAGGCAGAGAAATGGACGAGGCGTATCATGATGCGTTCAAATGGCTCGGCGGCAGCGTAGCAACCGCCATCCCGAAGCCAAGGCAAAGGCGCGCTTGGCCAAGTGCTTGGTTGGGTAGGGACGGGCGGCTTGACGGGGGGAATCTAGAGGTTTATCCTCGAATCGCTATGCAAAAAGAACCTTCGTCCCTCCATTCTCACGACGCCAGGTTCCGTCTCAATTCCCGCCGCGACTTTCTCGCCGATGTCGGCCGGGGCATGCTGGTCAGCAGCGTCGGCTCCACGCTGGCGTTCGATCTCGGCCTCGCGCCTGTCTTCGCTGACGAGGGGCCGGGCCGGCTCTCGTTCGGCAAGCTGGAGCCGCTGGTGGCGTTGATGCAGGACACGCCGGCGGACAAGTTGCAGCGGGAGTTGGTCGGCAAAATCAAGGCCGGCACCGATCTTCGAACGTTGATCGCCGCCGGTGCGCTGGCCAATGCCCGCACATTTGGCGGGCAGGATTACGTGGGGTTCCACACCATCATGGCCCTCGCGCCCGCCTACGAGATGTCCCGCGAGCTGCCCGAGGCGTTGCGCCCGCTGCCGGTGCTGAAGGTGCTGTATCGCAACACGAGCCGGATTCAGCAGTTCGGCGGCCGCAAAAGGGAAGTGCTGCGGCCGGTCACTCCGGCAGCGCTTGGCCAAGCGCCCGCCGGTGGCGAACTGCTGCGCTTGGCGACGCGATCGCGAGATGTCAACCGAGCCGAGCGAACCTTCGCCGCCATGGCGAGCCAGCCGGTCGGCGAAGCCTACAACCATTTGCAGTATGCGGTTCAGGACGAGGTCGATGTGCATCGGGTGGTGTTGTCGTGGCGCGCCTGGGCGTTGCTTGAGTTCACCGGGGAGGAGCAGGCGCACACGCTGTTTCGCCAGTCGTTGCGCTACTGCGTCAGTAACGAATCAGGCAACCGCCGCGAGTCTGGGATTCGCTCGGTGCTGCCCAAGCTCCTGGACGAGCATCGCCTGCTGGATCGCAAGCTGGGCAAACGCAAGGGCGGCGACGGCTGGATCAGCGAACTCAGCCAAACCGTCTTCGCCGGCACGCGGGAGCAGTCGGCTGGCGCGGTGGCGGCCGCCTTGGCCGAGGGATACGACCCCGAGGACGTCGGCGAGGCCATGTCGCTGGCGGCGAACCAACTCCTTTTGCGCGATCCCGGCCGCGAGAGCGCGATAATGCACAACGGCAAAAAACAGGTCGGCAGCGTCCATGGCGACTCGGTCGGCGTGCACGCCTCGGACGCCATCAATGCGTGGCGCAACATCGCGCGGGTGAGCAACCACCGCAACACCGTGGCCAGTTTGATCGTCGGGGCGTACCACACCGCGGGACAGGCCGGCCGAGCCACCGCCAAGCCGTATCCG